>NZ_CP120363.1 GCF_029457495.1 Chelativorans sp. AA-79 | reverse complement strand
TGGGTCTCAGCGCCGCCCGATCGCTGTCCTACGATGGCGTGGAATACGAGGTGCTCGAGCATGATCTGACCGACGAGCAGCGGCGGATCTACGACAGCTATGCCGACGCCTTTCAGATCATTCACACCAATCTCGATGCCGCCATGGAAGCGGCCAACATCACCGGCAGGAGCGGCACGCTCAACCGGCAGGCCAAGTCGGCAGCGCGGTCGGCCTTCGAATCCGCCAAACAGCGTTTCTTCAATCACCTGCTGACCTCGATGAAGACGCCGAGCCTGCTCGCCGCGATCGGCGACGATCTCGAGGCGGGGCATGCCGCCGTCATCCAGATCGTTTCGACCGGCGAAGCGCTGACCGAGCGGCGGTTGGCGGAGATCCCCACGGAGGAATGGAACGACATCCAGGTTGATGTCACTCCCCGTGAATACGTCCTCTCCTATTTGATGAATTCCTTCCCGATCCAGCTCTACGAGGAATATTCCGATGGCGAGGGCAATATCCTGTCGCGGGCCGTCTACGACGCGGACGGCAATCCCGTGCAGTGCCGCGACGCCTTGGCGCGACGCGACCGGCTGATGGAAAGACTGGGCAGTCTCCCCGCCGTGCCGACCGCGCTCGATCAGGTTATCCATCACTTCGGCACCGAGACCGTGGCAGAGATCACCGGCAGGTCCCGGCGCATCGTGCGCCGCCGGGACGATGGCGGCATCGATCGCTTCGCCGTCGAGAATCGGCCCGGCTCCGCCACGCTCGATGAAACCCGCGCCTTCATGGATGATGAGAAGCAGGTCCTTATCTTTTCCGACAAGGGTGGCACCGGGCGCAGCTACCATGCCGACCTTGCCGCAAGAAACCAGAGGCGGCGCATTCACGACCTGCTAGAGGCCGGCTGGAAAGCCGACATGGCCATCCAGGGGCTTGGTCGCACGCAACGCACCAATCAGGCGGTCCCACCGCTCTACCGGCTCATTACCACCAATGTGAAGGCGGAACGCCGTTTCCTATCCACGATCGCGCGGCGGCTCGATTCCCTTGGCGCCATCACGCGGGGTCAACGGCAGACCGGCGGACAGAACCTCTTCCGACCCGAAGACAACCTGGAATCCCATTATGCCCGCGACGCCCTGCGTCAGCTCTACCGGCTTATCGTCGAGGGCAAGCTCGAAGGCTGCTCGCTCGAGACCTTCGAATCGACGACCGGCCTGTCGCTGACCACCGAGGAGGGCGGTCTACGCGACGAGCTGCCGCCCATTTCGACTTTTCTCAATCGGCTGCTCGCGCTGCGCATCGCCATGCAGAACCTGATCTTCGATGCCTTCGAAGCGCTCCTGGCACGCCGCGTTGAGGGCGCAATCGCCGCTGGAATCTATGATGTCGGCGTCGAAACTCTTACCGCCGATTCCATGCGTGTCACCGAACGCCGGCTGATCTACACCCACGTCCGGACCGGCGCGACCTCGCATCTCCTGACGATCGAATCCCGCCGTCGGGCACGTCCGACAACGCGGGAGGCGGCCTTGGCGATGATCCGCAACGATCCGCGCGGAAAACTCATGGTCAATGGCCGCTCGCAACGCGCGGCGGTCATGGTCCCAACCCGCTCGGTGATGCTGGAAGACGGCAGCATCGAAAGCCGAGTCAATCTGGTCCGACCGACCGAAGAGATGTGCCTTGAGACCCGGCATCTCGAAGAATCCCATTGGACCGCCGCGACCGAAGCGGACTTCACCGCCGCCTGGAACGCGGAAGTCGCCGGCCTGCCGGAGTTCACCAGCACAATCCTTCATATCGTCACCGGGCTGTTGCTGCCGATCTGGAAGCACCTGCCCGAAGATTTCGGGCGGGTCTATCGGCTTCAGACGGACGAAGGCGAACGCATTATCGGACGCACCATCGCGCCGGCCCAGCTCACGACGCTGTGCCGCAATCTCGGTATCGACCAGACCGACATGGTTGGTCCCGACCATGTCTGGGACATGCTGGTGACCGGCAGCGCCGCGGTCGAACTGGCCGGAGGTCTCACGCTGCGACGCGTCCGCATCATGTCGGACTACCGCGTCGAGCTCTCCGGCTTCACGCCGGGCATGAGCGGTTGGCTCAAATCGATCGGTCTCTTCTCCGAGATGATCTCCTGGAAGACGCGCTTCTTCATCCCGCGCTCGGACGAGGGCCCCGCCATCCTTGCCCGCCTGATGGCCCGCCACCGGCTGGTGGCGACCGCCGGGCGCGCATGAGCGGGAGGCGATCATGCAATCGGCATCCGATCTTGCCGCCCGGCTCGCAGAGCACGCCGAAGCGGTCTGCCGGCATTATCTGCCGGCCGGCCACCTCGCCGGCAGCTACTGGATCGTCGGCGATCTGGCGAACTCGCCTGGCCGCTCCCTCTATGTCCGGGTGAAGGGGGACCGTGTCGGCCGCTGGCAGGACGCGGCCCGGCCCGATGAGTTCGGCGACCTGCTCGATCTCATTGCCGGCGCGCGCGGCCTGACCGAATTTCGCGCCATCGCCAAGGAGGCCCGACGCTTCCTTGCCGAGCCGGAACCGGCGCGATCGCGGAACGCTGACGCCGAGCCATCCGGTGGCACGCAGCGACGTCCCGATGCGGCGCGCCGTCTCTTCGCCATGGGCCAGCCGCTGCGCGGCACGCTCGCCGACCGCTATCTGCGCGAGCGCGGCATTCTCTGCGGACCGCGTGAACGGTCCCTCCGCTTCCATCCCGGCTGCTATTATCGCGACCTTCGCACCGGCGCGACGCGCACCTTTCCGGCGGTGCTTGCCGCGATCACCGCACCGGACGGCGCGATCACCGGTGTTCACCGCACCTGGCTGGATCCAGCCGGCGCCGGCAAGGCGCGCGTCGATGATCCGCGGCGCTCGATGGGTTCGCTTCTCGGCAATGGCGTCCGCTTCGGCTTTACATCGAGCGACCCTGTCCCGATCCTCGCCGCGGCCGAGGGCCTCGAAACCATGCTGTCGCTCGTGACGGTGATGCCAGGACTTCCGTCGATCGCGGCGACCTCGGCCAATCACCTCGCCGCCCTCACGCTCCCTTCCGGCTGCGAGCGTCTCTATATCGCGGCCGACGCCGACGCGGCTGGCCGCCACGGCATCGAGCGTCTCGGCCGCCGCGCCCGCGAGGCCGGCATGCTCGTGCTCGCACTCGCGCCGATGCTCGGGGACTTCAACGAAGACCTGCGCCGGCTTGGTCCCGAGCGGCTCATCGACTGGCTGCGGCCCCAGCTCGTTGCCGCGGATGCCGACCGCTTTCTGTTGCCCGGCTGACGGGCCGGGAAGGGAGGCGGGTGCCGGCCGGGCGGCGTCGGGTGCGGGCCGGTCATGGTTTTCGGTCCGGCGGTGAGAGCCGCGCCCACGGCCTGCCGAGAGAGCGACCCCTACCACACCCCGGCCTGGCCTACGGCGGCTAAAGCCGCCCGGCGCTGCGCTGGTCCGCGCGCGGAGCGCGCGGCTCCGGCCGGCCGGGGCGTGGTCTGGGGTCGCCGTCAGGCCGCGAGAGGCGCGGCCGCAACCGACGGAGACCGACCATGGACCACACCACACCCTACGACGACGCCTTCGAGCCGCACCACGCATCTTCCCCGACCGATCGCGTCATCCACGAGCTGCAGCTTTACGGTCATCGCCCCTTCGCGGATGAGCCGGATCCACGCCCGCTGCCCGACGAGCAGACGCTCCGCGCCGCGCTGGCCGACGTCTTCGATACCCTCGCCGGCGGCTTCGCCGATACACGGCTTGAGCCCGACCTCGAAGACGTGCTGTGGGGCGCCGTCAACCTCTTCCACCGGGGCGTCGACCGTGTGCAGCGCGAGCTCGACCGCAACGAGGTCGCTCAGCGGATCAGCCAGAAGGAGCAGGATGGCTCGGAGGTAAAGTCCGTCGAGCTCGAACGCCTGACGGCCGAGGGCATTACCATGGTCGAGCGCCGCAACGCCTTCGAGTTCCTGCGCGACGAGGCGGCGGATCTGTTCGAAGCCCATACCGGGTCCAGCTGGCGGCCGCGCTCTGGCTCGAAGGTCAACCATGCCAATCTCACCGCGGCGGTCATCGATTCCCGCGAGTTCATCGCCGCCCGCCGGCGCGCCGAGCGCGAGGTAATGGTGCCGGCCGGATCCCGGATTGCTTTCTCGGGCGGGCTCGATTTCAACGATCACACCCTGATCTGGGACGCGCTGGACCGGCTCCGCGCCAAGCACGCAGACATGATCCTCATGCATGGCGGCGCGAGGACCGGCGCGGACCTGATCGCCGACAAATGGGCCGCCACGCGGAACGTCACGGTCGTTCCCTTCCCGCCGGACTTCGTCAATCACTCGCGCAAGTCGGCGCCCTTCAAGCGCAACGACACGATGCTGGAGACGATGCCCGTCGGCGTTGTCGTCTTCCCCGGTGGCGGCATCCAGGACAACCTCGCCGACAAGGCCCGCAGGCTCGGCATCCCGGTCTGGCGGCCGGCGGAGGGCGGCGCGTAACCCCGCGCAGCATTTCCGGCAAAATCGTGCGAATGACGGACCCGGCCGCGCTTCGCGCCCCGGCCGAAGGCCACCTCTGCGCGACGCAAGGAGCGCGCCAGCCGCGCGCAGCGCGGCACGACGGCAGTCCACAGCGCCGCGCCAGCGTCGCTTTTGACGCGGCACGGGGTCTTAAGGGCAATGGGCACCGCAGGGAGCCGCGCGACCCCGAGATTGGAGACAGACGACCGCAACGACAAAGTCCGGGCCGGTTCCCGACGCGCCGAGCGCCGACGATTTGCCGAATGAGCAGCGGACTCTGTCTCCGTCGAGATCGTCGGCTGGCTCGGGCTCGCCCGTGGCCCCGCGGAGCGACCTGTTTCCCCCCGCCGAAGGCGACCGAGCGCCTGCGCCTTGGCGCGCTTCGCCGAAAAGCTGTAGGCCTTCAGCCGCGGTCCGACATGCCCCCCCAAGGGTCTCAGCCTCCCGCGGAACCAGCCCCCGATGCTGGCGGCCGGACGTCCGCGCTGCAGTCGGGGCAGGGATCATCCTCCTGTCTGGATCGGCGGCCCGGGCCACCTTGCCAGAGATGAGACGAGACACGGCGCCCGCGGCGTGAGCGGAGGCCTCCTCCGCCGGCCGACTCCCGTGATGATGCCGGACAGCCGGCGGCGGCTCAACTCCGTTACGGGTGCGGCGACACGGACGCCGACAGAGGACGCGCGCGCAGCATCGCATGGGGCAGGGCGGGCCAAGCAGGTGTTGCCGGTAGAGGGGTCATCGGGCCAGCTCTGATGCGGCGCTGCTCGACCGCAAGGTCAGCGCTCAGGTGGCCTTGGCTGGTCTTCCCGGTTCGGTCGCAACGAGACCATCCCCTCTTTGTGTCGCCTTTGTAGAGGACCGTCTGCTGCGGGCAACCCCTGAAGGGGTAAGACTCGGCCCAAATTTCAGCAAAATTCGATTTCGGTTTTTGTTGCGGGCCCAGGCGCTTTCCCAAGACCTCGCCGCAAGCGGCTCGGAGAAAGCGCGGGCCCGCTTTCGGCGGAAAATAGAATTTTGCAGAAATTTGGGCCGAGCTGCCTCGCAGCAGGCGGCCCTCTCCTTTGGCGCCATCGGGAATGGTCCCGATGCAACCTGAAGGAGAAGTACCATGGCCACCACGATCGCTAACCTCACCGCCAAGCAGGACGGCAGCTTCGAAGGCACGCTGGCGACCCTCAATGTCAACGCCCCCATCGCCCTCGTGCCCAACGCAATGAAGTCGAGCGACGATGCCCCCGACGTCCGGATCATCGCACGCCGCAACGGCTTCGAGCTGGGCGCCGGCTGGAACCGCATCAGCAAGCAGACCGGCGAGGAATACCTCTCGGTCAAGCTCTCGGCCCCGGAGTTCGGCATCATCTACGGCAACGTGGCCCCGGCGCCCGGCGACGATCCGAACAAGAAGGTGATCCTCTGGAACCCGCCCGCCTAAGGCGCGAACGAGACCGGCCCACAAAGCATCGGGGGCCGGTCCCCTCCCTCAAACCTCGGAGAGCCACGATGACGGTCCACCTGATCGAAACGCTTCTCGCCGGTACGATCGATCCCGACATCGAGCGCCAGATCGCCACGACGCTGCCGACGATCGTTCGCGAGGTCGAGCGGACGAACGAGCGCGCGGCGGACTATTGCATCGATGCCGGCGGCCGAACGGACGCCGGCTATGGCTGGAGCCGATCCAGCAAATCCGGCATCCCCTTCATCAACTTCCTCATTGAGCATTCGGAAGGCGTGCTGGTTGCCGGCGTCGCCTTCCAGTCACCCGGCCACGCTGGGCGATGGATCGCGCAGCTTCAGGATATCTCAACCGTCCGCATCCACGCCTGACGCCGGCGCATCAAGCTGAGGGGAACGGGCATACCGCCGTTCCCATCATCGTGCTGTTATCTGATCGGCGCCGCTCGGGCCATCCCGCACGGTCATCCCGGGATACCGCAACCCCGCTGCCGCGCGCGACCGGGTTGCCCATGTCAATCAAGTTCCGCATTGCGTTGGCTCTCCGGTCGCCGGCGGCCGAGAGCCCGAACTTCCGACCTTGCCCGATAGCCGCGAGCGCGCTTTCGGCGCAGCAGGTCGAGGAACAGCAGGACCGCATCCGCTTCCCTCTCGAAATGATGCACCTTTGCTTGCCCTCTCGATCCGATGCGTCCCCAGCGCCGGGTCAGCGTGGGCGTCCCGAACAGCGTCGGTTCGATGGACAGCGCATAGAAGCGCGCCATGTTCTTTTTCGGGTCCGTGCGCTCGATATAGAGCCGATAGGGTTGAGTGAGCATGGCGCGAGAATCGTCCGGTGCGGGCGATGACGTCCAACGACATTTTTGAATCGGTGTGCATCCAAGGATTCATATCCGTGATCGGTCGGTGAAGCGGCTTGTCCGGTTTTGGGCGAGCCGCCTTCGGCGACCGCGTGCTAGTCGCTGCGCTCCCGGAGCCCGCAAACGGTCTCCGCCTTCGGTGACGCCCGCATCTCGCGAGATGGAGCGGCCGGATCGACCGGCCACCCCATCGCAAGGGGACACCCCTCGCACTCCCCCCGCCTGGTCGCCGGATATGGACACGACGCCTGACGGCGCCGTGGGTCTATCTCTCTGACGTCCCAGTGTACTGGCCGCTCACATCGCCTCAAGGACTGCGCGGCCCCTCCAATTTTCAGCCGACGCCGAAGGGGCGTCGTCAGAAAATCGGTTCCTCCGCTTGCCGCCTCCGGCGGTCGCTTCGCGATCCTTGACCCGATGCTCGACTTGCCCGTCGCCCGGCCTCCGTCATCAAGATGAAGGAGACCATGACATGGCTTACGACACGATCATGCTTATCGCGCAGCTCTCCGGTTTGCGCATCAATGTCCTCGCCAACCGTCTCGGCTGCGACACCGATCTTGCGCGCGGCGTCCACACCAAGCTCGCCGGCATCCTCGCCGCAATGATCGAGGATCAGCGCAAGATCCTCACCGCCGAGGGCGTGTCTGCGATGGCGCGGGGGACGGCGGAAAAGGAGGATGCGTTCTACGACCTGCATCACTACCACAGCGCCTATCACGAGAAGTGGCTGGTCGAGCCGGTCGCGCTGCTGGACGACTATCTGGTGGATGATTTCACGCGCGAGTATTACGACTTCCGCGAGGGACGCTGGTACTTCTGCGACGGCGTCCTGCCCATCGTCGAGCCGGTCGCGCCCGAAAAGCTCTGCGGCCTCGCCGGCATCATCGCCGAGATCGAGGACATCAGCGGGCGTGAGCTTCACCGCCGACCACGTCTACTACAGCGAAGCCGAAGCCGAAGCGGCGTGGTGGGCAAACTCCGGAACGGACCCGGAGACATTCTTCGGCAACGAGGAGCCCGGCCGCACCTGATGGCCGGGAGATCGGGGCGGTGAAAGCCGCCTCGATCTTTTTGATGCCGCGGCCGTGTCGCGCCGGTTCGCGTCAATCGTGACACCCGCGCCTATTCGTTCAATCCCGCTTGTGCGCCAGGCACCGGATCGACCGGTCCATGCCGCAGACGAGAGGCCCGCCCCTCGCGCTCCCGCCGGCTGGGTCGCCGGGCAAGGACGCGCCCTTTGGGCGCGGGGTCTTCCTCTGACGTCCCATTTTACGCCAGCCCATCCGGCGTCAAGGACATCGCGGCTCCTCCAATTTTCAGCCGACGCCCGAAGGGGGGCATCGACACAAAATCGGGTCCCTTCCGGAAACGACATTGTCGCCAAGCTGGGCGACTAGCTTTCCCGGCCCTGATATGCGGCGGAACTACGGGATCAGCTGTTGCTATCCTTTGGTGTGGGGTCCGGTGACAGGCCTTCCACCAGCATGAGCATATTCTGCGCCGTTGCGGCCGGCAGGCCGAGTATGCGCATCACGAGTTTGATTTTGACCGCCGCCTCCTTTTCGCTGTCGCCAAAAAATTGCGGCGCGGCCGCGTAAATTGCCTCAACCGGCGAGAATTTGAGTAGTTCGGCAAGATGGAGCAGCCGCGTCACCCTAAGTTTGGCGTCTGCCCGTTCATGCCGCGCATAGATCTCGTGATGGATGCCGATCATCATGCCGACCTGTTCGCGGTTCAGGTTCAGTGCATCCCGCCGCTCGCGCAGAAAGAGGCTCAACGCCTTTTCCATTTCGAGCAGGCCGCGAACCCCGTCAAATCCCGGCTTGCGCCAGATCGGCTTGTCGACCTCGGAATCGGTTGTCTCGACAAGGCCGTTCTGGTCGATGAACGTCTGAATGTCCTTAATGGCCATCTGGATGACTCAATCCAATAGATTTTCCCGTCAAACTGACATGGAGAATCCCGCCGAACATGAGTGGCTGCAAAAAATCCATCTCAAAACAATAGCGCTCCTAGCAGGGATTCGGGCCAAAGTTCAACTCGGTCTCCCGAAGCTATCGAGTAGCTTAGTATCCGTTCGCGTCGAGATACTGCCGGATCGCCTTCTCCATAATGGCCTGCATGGACGTCTCCATGTTGAAGGAGGCCAGCTTCAGGCGACGCTTTGTATCGCGATCGAGATTGACATTCACGAAATGGCTTGTGCCTTTCATGCGCGCCCTCTTCATCTGACGCAGCGCCTTGCTCGCCTCGTTGGATGCCACGCCTCTGCCCGTTTCCTCGCTGGGAACCGGTGCTGGCGCACTCTGCGGCGCAGCGGAGTTTTCGTCCCCGGCGCGATCCGGGCCCAAACTCGCCGCCGGGCGCTGCCGGCGCGGGGCGGTGACGAATTCGTCCAGCGACAGGCTCTCCTTCCCGTTCATGTTACGCTCCCCGACGCTGCCTCGTTCATGAGCAGTTCGTCGACTTCCGCGACCAGCGCCTGCGTTCCTCGCCGCGCCTTGGCGATCGCCTCCGTCACCTCCTGCATCTGAAGCGTGCCGGTCCCGTTGTGAATGTCCTTGTAGACATTGCGCTCGAACACCTCGGTACGGAACAGATAGGTCTCAACCGTGTCCTCGATGATCGGCCTGATTTTCCGATAGAGTTCCGTGTGCCGAACCGTCACGGTGATCCGGGTCCGCAGCACGCCATGCCGGCAGGTCCTGCCCAGCGCATCGTTGACCCGCAGCACATTCTCGAAACTGTCGATGGCGCCGAGCACTTCACGCTTGGACGGCTGGATGGGTGAGATCACCAGATCGGCCGTTGCGATCACCGGGTCCACGATCGACGTGTCCTCTCCGGGCGTGTCGATCAGGATATAGTCGAATATAGCGGCATTTTCCTCAATCCAGCGTTCCAGCCCGCGTGCCGTCTTGTGGCTGAAGACCTCGATGCCCCCGGGCTGGGCATCCTTCTCCTGACAATCCGTCCACCATTTCATCAGATTGCTGCGGGCGTCCATGTCGATCATGGCGACGCTTCCACCGCGCAGGGCATATTCCCCCGCGATGTTCATCAGCGTGGTCGTCTTTCCCGCGCCTCCCTTGCCGTTGATGGCAGCGATCACGATGGTCATCGTCTCAGCTCCACAAAAATGTGTTTCTACTCACACACGAATCCACATTGGTGTGGACGTGGATTCACATCGATATAGAAGCACACGAACATGGAAAAAGGCAATCATATTGATATTTGAAAAATGGCTAGTGGCACATATATCGGATAAATCGCTATCATTTTTGTTGGCAGGATACGGAAAAATGTGATACATTTTTCCTGACGATCGAGGGACAGGCCCTCGATCCGCGGCCTGCGGCCGAAACCACCAGGATCAGAGGTGTGGCGAGCGATGGTTCGCAGCATTTCCAAAGCGTCGAAACGGAAGGATAGGGTGGCGCATATCCGCTTCTCGCCAGCCGAATTCGATGCACTGGAGGATGCTGCGCGCACAGTAGGGATGACCGTTTCAGCGTTTGTCAGATCGCTGTCGATGGAGGGCGCCGGCGTGCGGCCGTTTCTCGGGGAGGGGGATCGCTTGGTGCTCGGCCTGCTCGCCGACGGTATGCGTGCGATCGGCGGCAACCTCAATCAGATTGCCAGGGCGATCAACACTGGCAGGGCGCCGGTCGAAAGTGATGTCGCGGGCAGCATCAAGGATGCGTATGGCGTTGCGACCGCGCTCGCAGCCGAGTTGGCTCAGATGACGCGGCGTTCGGCGGCTGCCCGGCGCGGGGAGGGCGTCTGATGGAGTTTTTCCCGGGCGCCTTCGAGCGCGAATGGGAACGACGGCGCGCCATGCTGATGCATGAAATGCAGGTCGGTCATTCTGATAAGAGCGACTGGGATGAGCCGCGAAGGGGAGGGGTGGCGCGGGTTGGCGAGGAGGGGCTGGGCGGCTTTGGCCAAGCGCGGCGCCGGCAGGGCGGAAGCGGCGTGCGGTCGTCGCGTGGTGGCGCGAGGCCGGCCGGCCGGTCTATGCGGACGCGCTTTGGCGCGCTGGCGCGCGGAAGTCAGCCTGCCGTGGTCAAGTTGGCCTCCTACGGCGGCGGCGCCCGTGCCGGCGCGATGATGAGCTATACGTCGCGGAGCGGGGAGCTCGCCGTCGAGAATGAGCGCGGCGAAAGGGTGTTCGGAAGGGACGCGCTAGCTGAACAGCGCGCCGAGTGGGAGCATCTCTTCGACAATCGCACTGCCAGCCGGGATCTCGGCGTCTTTCATGTCTCGGTCGATGGGGCATCGCTGCACGGTGACGTCGACCAGGACGACCAGCTGCGCGAGATCCTGCGCGCGGGTTTTGGCGATCGGCGTTTCGCTTACACCGCGCAGGAGCGAACTTCGGACGAATTCTATGTCTCAGGTGTCGTCGTACTGCGCGATGGGGAGGGCGAACGTCTGACCGGTGACCGAAAGGCTGCAGAGATCGTCCAACAGCGTTTTGATGGTTCCGATACCGGGCAGGATGCCGAGGCGCGCTTCCGGTTCCATGGCTACGGCAACGGCGTGGAGTGGGGCACGGCGCGTGTTCGCGAGTTGGTCGCCGGAGCCGAGGGAGAGGTCCGCGACGACACTGGCAAGGTGATCGGCGACGCCACGCAGGCCGGCGATCTTGTTCAGAAAGAATGGCGTAGGGAATTGCACAGCCGCAAGGGCAGGGACGTCATGCACCTGATCGTGTCGGCCAGAGCCGGGACGGATGGGGCGGCCTTCGAAGCTGCCGTGCGCGAGTTCCTCGGCGAACAGTTCTCCGGGCATCGCTATGTGTTTGCCGTTCACGATCCGGCGCTCGATCCAAAGGAAGTGGCCGAGGGCGGCAAGCGGCCACACATTCATGCCCACGCGATCGTCACCATGCGCTCGGAGACCGGCGACCGGATCGTCACCAGCCCGCAGATGTTCCGGGAATGGCGTTCCATGATGGCAGAAAAGGCGCGTGAGCAGGGCATCGACATGGAGCTGACCGACCGCCGGGAGTTTGCCAGCGCACCGGCATACACACGCAATCAGGTCCGGCCCGTCAGCTATAGCGGCCGCACCGAGCACGAAGGCACGAGCTCAGCCGCGCATAGCCGCTATCGGGCCAAGCGGTCGAACGAGATCAACCTCGCAACCACCGATCGCAGCCGGCACTACGCGGCAACAGCTGCCGAGGCCTGGAGTGATCTTGCCAACGAGGCGGGCGGCACCCGCGAGGGCACCTTTGCAATGCTTCAGATGGGTCGTCTGGAAGGATTGACAGAGAACACTCAAAATGAGCGTGTTTTGGTAGACAATGAAAGCGAACCTATCAAAAACATCACCAATATGATAGAGTTGACCGAGTTCGTGAATGGTGAGGATAGACCGATGCGAGAGATGACGCGTCCGGAGTTCGAGGCCTACGAAGATCGTGTAGAAGCGGTTCTTTCGTCCGTGGAGCAGACGCTCAACGATACGGATCGTGCCGACTTCGACGAGATCGCCGCGGCAGCGCGCGAAGTGGTCGACATCCGTCGGGAGTATCTCGAATTCACCGAACGCCAGGTTGACCGCGAGGGCGGGCAGCGAGCTCGCGGCTGGCATGACGATAGGTTTGAGGATCCCAATGCCCGGTGGAATGCGGCCGTGGCGCGGTTCGGACTGGAGGCGGTCGAAACAGCGAACGACGTCCTCGTTGAGGTCAGTCACTATCGCGAGGGGATCGAGCGGATCGAAGCGGGTGAGCTGTCGCAGTCCTTCACGGCGAGTTACCGGGCAGGGCTCGAGCGAGAAATCAACCGGGCCGCCGAAATGGCGGTCGGTGACGACAACCGCTACATGCGCGAAGTCGCGAAATCGGACCAGGATCTGCAGCGCGCGATCGATCACATCGAGACGTCCCGTGCCGAGAAAATGCGCAGCGACAGGAGCGAAGACAGGGAACAGAAAGCTGCTTCAATCGACGCCGGCGCAAACCGCCGGACCGACGGGACGCCCGGTGGGTTCCAGGGTGCTGCCGAAGCCGAGCAACATCGCGATCCGGGTCGAGAAGTCCGTTCGACGCCAGAGCAGGATGACCAGATCGTCGAGCAGCAGGCGACCATGCCGTTCGAGCAACGAACAAGGCATCCCGAAGACCGACCCCTTGAAAGGAAACAAGCCGCCGATGCGGAACTTGCCAGATCGGATCCGCCGCAGCAGCATGTACCGCGTCTTCGGCAGATTGAACAGGAACTCGAGGAGCGACAAGATCGCGATCGCGACGATCGGGAAAGGTAGGAGTTGGTCATGAAGAGCGACTGGCGTAACAATCAGCTTCCGCCGCCAGAGGGCTCGGAAGATCGACCGGATGGCTTCGTCTCGATCGCAATCCTGGCGTTCGCGATTGTGGCGCCGCTCATCTATTTCGGCCCCGAGCTTGGCACCGTCGAGACGTGGCTGGTTGGTCTCTACCGTACGGTCGATAGTTGGGTTGCTCCGATCAGGGAGTTTGTGTTGAGCTAAAAGCAGCGCACAAGACGTCTGAAGGACAATTCAAGCGACATCATCACGATCGATGCGACAGGCTGGGCAATCGCGCAGTCATAGCCGGAAGGTGTCGCGAACGCGGTGCGCCTGATCGTCAGTCCTGTGCCAGTGCCCGAATGAGGGTTCGAAACGCTGCGCGGACCTTGCGATCCTCGATCTTTGCCAAGTTCTGCGCAACCATGATGTCGCCTCCGTGGAGCCTTGGTTGCGCGGGCGCGTCGATCTGAGGACCGACGCCCTCTAAGAAGAACGACACCGGTGCGTTCAGCGCGGCGGCTGCTCGCACCAACATGGTCACAGCCATGCGGTTTGTCCCGCGCTCATATTTCTGGATCTGCTGGAAGCTGACGCCGAGGAGTGCCCCCAGCTTCCGCTGGCTCATGCCGAGCGACTGGCGTCGGGCGCACAGACGGCTCCCCACGATGACATCCACGGGATCATGTCCGTCTTCGCTTTCTCGCGGGGCGGTCTGGGATCGGGGGGGGCGGATCGATGAAGAAGTCGGTTGGGGCAACGTCAAGGATCTCTGCCAACTTCTCCAGCATGTCGACGGTGGGAGAATGGACTTCACGCTCCAGGTGGCCGACATAGGTTCGATACAGGCCGGCTTGCGCGGCCAATTCCTCCTGCGACATGCCTTTGCCATGACGCATCCGTCGCAGGTTTTGCGCTACCACCGTCCTCAGCTTCATAGCCGAGAAGGAACAGAACGCGCAGTAAACAGCGACGCAGTATAATGAGTGTTTACGAGAAATCCACCGGGTTACGTCTCGCGCCGCCTCGGCGCATCATGGAGATTGGCCGTCACGTCACTTTAAAATGGACGAGACTTGCGTTAAAGATGGACGCATGATTGACTCGATATCGCCGCGCAAAATCATCGATCGGAAGGTCCGCCCGCTCGTCGAGGCGGCGCTGGAGGATACCCGCGTTGTCCTGATCATCGGCCCACGGCAGGCCGGAAAATCAACTTTGGCCAAGCAGTTCTCTGGAGCAGCCCGACCGTATATCACTCTCGATGATGCGGGCGCCTTAAGCGCGGCGCGCGCCGATCCCGTGGGCTTCGTCAGAGGCATCGACCGCGCGGTCATTGACGAGGTGCAGCGCGCGCCAGAACTCATGCTGGCAATCAAGGAGAGCGTCGATCGCGACGATGCTCCCGGCCGGTTTCTTCTGACCGGATCAGCCAATCTCGCCACGGTGCCGGCGATCGCCGATTCCCTCGCCGGCAGGATGGCGACGATCTCGCTCTTGCCGTTTGCCCAATCAGAGCTCCGCTCAACGCCAGGACGTCTGCTGGATCGCCTGTACGCTGGTGAGGACTTGGCCGTTACGGACGATGTAGTGCTCGGCGACGAACTGATGTCGCTCATCCTCGGCGGCGGGTATCCGGAGGCATTGCGGCGATCAACCCAGGCGCGCCGCACTGCCTGGCTCGAAGACTATGTGACACAGATCCTAGATCGGGATGTCCGTGACATCGCAAATATTGACCAACTTGATCGGCTGCCGCGGCTTCTCGCGGTGCTGGCGGAGCACGCAGGTCAACTCGTCAATCATTCCAGTTTCGGCGCCGCTCTCGGCCTGTCGAGCGTGACGGCACAGAAGTATGTGGCGATCCTCGAGCGTCTTTTCCTGATCCGGACCTTGGCGCCGTGGTCGAGCAACCGGTTGAGCCGCCTCGTCAAGACGCCGAAGTTGCATTTTCTCGACAGCGGGCTTTTAGCGACCTTGCGTGAGGATGAGGATGGAACGCTGCAGCAAGATCGGACGCGCTTCGGCCCCTTGCTCGAGACTTTCGTCGTGTCGGAGCTCCTCAAACTCGCATCTTGGTCGGAAAGACGCGTCTCATTCTCGCACTACCGAACCAAGGATCAGGACGAGGTCGATGTTGTCATCGAAGATCGTCGCGGGAGAATCATCGGGATCGAGGTGAAGGCCAGCGCAACGGTACGGGCCCAGGATTTTCGCGGGCTGCGCCAGCTGCAGGAAGCGGTAGGCGACCGCTTCGTGCGCGGACTCGTACTGCATGACCATGATCGGGTGACGCCATTTGGTGAAATGCTGCAGGCCGCGCCGTTGTCACTTCTTTGGTCGATGTGAAGTTGCATAAGATAGCGTGTGGAACTAAGTTATTGATTTTAATATTAAATCCGCAATGTGACTGCCGAGGACGCGGGCGGCCGGACTACCTGAGGCGACTATACAGCCTCGGTCTCGGCGATCTCGATCTCGTCAGGGACGGTGGCGTCGAAGATCCGACCCCAGTGTTCTGATTTGTCGCGCGGCTTTCCGGGTTTGCCCGCCCCCGTTGCGAGCGACTTCAACCGCCGTGCGGCCTTCACGAAATCCGTATCGAGCGAGCTCGGCGTGGCGCTGCCCGAGCGGCGTCGCGCCGACGCCCGTCTGACCACAGGCGCCAACGGCTGCTCGCCGACGCTCGCGGTGGCCACGCTTTGAGTTGCCACCAATCCTTTGGGGTGAGGCCTTTCCACGTTCTCCGTGGCGGCTCTTAGTTCCTCCGGATTAGAAGCTTCCATCTGTTCGCCAACATACGCGACGGTTGTCGCTGGAACTGGCCGCTGTGGCAGGAACTCGGTTGCCGGTACATCGGGCAAGTGGGCCTGTGAGAACCTTTCCATCTCCCGGAACGGCGACGTCCGGAAGAACCGCAGCTTGTCAGCGAAGACCGGCCCCTGCCCTTCGGCCAGGATGACCAACTTGTCTCCTGGCATCTGCCGTACCTCTTGCGGCATCATCAGGTCGCGTTCCCGCAGTTGCTCCACCTTAGTGCGACGATGCAGGCCCATCAGTTCGATCGTCCGGGACTCGGTCTTATAGCGGACGGTGTGCTTGCCCAGGCCTTTGGACACGGCTTCCGCCGTCGCTTGATCGTTGGCACCGAAGATCAGCTGGTAGCCGCAATTACCCATCAATGAATGGCGAGATGTTTCACCATAGATCTCGTCCAGGTTCTTCAGGTCCTGTATGACGAATGCCATCTTGACGTTGTAGCCAGCGACGTAGGGCAGCTTGTTCGTGATCTCGGTCATCTTCTTCAACTGCCGGAACTCGTCGAGCAGGAAGTAGACCGGCACGGAGCGCTCCACATGCTCGAGCAAGAGGGTGTCGAGAGTCTGTTGCACGAAGAGCGCAAGTAACGGCCGCAGCAGTACGATGTCGGTGACGTTGGGCGCGAGGTAGATAGAGATGGGGCGGCGCTTCAATGCCCGCAGGTCCATGTCGGTCACCGATGTTGCTGCCACGACGCGCTCGTTGCGGAACGGCCGCAGGGCTTTCTGGATGTCGAGGAGCGCAGAAGCGGCGGCGCGCTCGGACAGCGCGATGTAAGCGTTGAAGCTCTCCGTCGTGAAGCGAGAGAGGTAGGGTTCTCGCTCCTTGATGAGCGTCATCATGGCCTGGAGATTGGAGCCGCTGTTGAAGAATGACGTGACCTCGCCGAGATTGCGATGTCCCTCATAGTAGAGGCTTTCGTTGATGTAGCTGATGACGCCGGCGATGACCTGCTGGGCGGTAGCCTGCCAGATCGAATTCTCGGATTCGGTGATCTCCGGAACGAGAATCGCTGCGATGTTCTGGATGTCGGTGGTACGGTCGCCGCGGTCCGGCCGGATGAAGTCGAGCGGGTTGTAGCGATGCGACCGTTCCGATCCCGGCGCGAAGAGGAAGACCTGACTGCCCCTCGATTTGCGATAGCCGGCCGTGCTGCGGAATATCTCGCCCTTCAAATCGGTGACGATCATCGAGCCTTCATGCGAAAGCGCGTTGGGGACAACGTAGCAAGCCCCCTTCCCCGAGCGGGTCGGCCCGATGACCAGATGATGCCGATCGTCGTCGACGCGAAGAATCCGACGCCCGAAACGGCCAAGGATTTTGCCCTTCCTCCTAAACCATCCATCACGGCGAAGTGACATGGCGGTCTGGAAGCGGGCGTCACCGAGCGGGCTCGAGTCCGGTCGAAGGCCGACATAGACGACGATCCCCGCGACAACCACCGCAGGGATCAGAGCGCCAAGCGCCATGACGCGCAGGACGCCGCTATCGCCATAGGCGATGAGCTGCTGAAACGGGGCAAAGGGATTTGTCGTGATGGTCGCTTGCAGGATCCGACCATCGCCATACAGCAACTGCAAACCGAGGCCATAAGCCAACAGCCACACGGCAAAAGCGACGGTCAGGCAAAAGCCGAAATAGAACACGCGGAGCGACCCGGTCATGACGCATCCGTCCGTCCGCGCGCGAAGAAGATTTCCGAAACGCCACGACGGCCGCCGTCCCTGCGCAACTGGATCACGATCGGGATGACGTTCTGGATGTACGAGATCAGATCCGCTTTCGGATAGGCGGCCGACAGGCCTGACTGCATAACCATCATGGCGAGCTGCTCGTAAGCGCCCAACGGGGTGTCGGCATGGACGGTCGACATGGAGCCTGGATGGCCGGTATTGATGGCGCGCAGGAAGGCGAAGGCCTCCGCTCCCCTCACCTCTCCGACGAACAGGCGATCTGGCCTCATGCGCAACGAAGCTTCGAGCAGAGACTGGATCGTCACGCTGGCAGTTCCCTGATCGCCGCGGGAGGCAAGCAGATGCACAGCGTTCTTCTGAGGCGGAAACAGTTCCCGTGTGTCTTCCAACGTGATGATCCGCTCATTCGGATCGACGGATTTGAGGCAGGCGTTGAGAAATGTCGTCTTGCCGCTCGAAGTGCCGCCACTGATCAGGATCGAAACGCGATTGACGATGGCCGTTCGTATGAAGCCGTAGATGTCCCTGGCAGACAGCCGTTCGATCAATGCGTGATCCGTTTCGCTGAGACCGCCGACAGCGACCGTCACCTGGTCAAGCGATCCCTGATCGCGGTAGTCGTCGAGAGTGAAGTTGCTGATAACCTGCTTGCGAATCGAAACGGCGCCGCCATCGGCCGCCGCCGGCGGCAAGACGACCTGTATCCGCTGTCCTGTCGGCAGGGCGGCGCTGAGCATCGGACTTGATCGATTGATGAACTGATTGGTCGTGGCCGCGACGCGCTCGCCGATGTTGACGATCTCATCGCCGGTGAGCTCGGGTATTTCATAGTGTTCCATGTGGGCCGAGCCCAGCCGCTCCACATAAACCTGGCCCGGGGAGTTGATGGAGATCTCGACGACCTGGCTGTCATCGAGAAATGGCCCCAGCGGCTCAAGCGCCCGGTTGAGGAAATGATGCTTCTGCTCTGCCGCGAAGCTAGTCGAGACTACGTTCACGACGGATCTCCCTCAGTGCCTCGGTAACGGGATCCTCGTACATGGCGGAAAAATCGAGGTCCTGACGGACGAAGACGAAGATGCGCTCGCCTTGGCTCACGCTTATCGTCGGTGGAATGCGCAAGGAGTCGCCCAATGCCTGGTTGGCCATGTCGGAGAAGGTCTGCGCGAGGGTCTCGCGGGCCAGTTCCTCGGCGTTCTGCGCATCGTCGCTATCTCCAGCCGTGGCCTCGCTTCCGTAACCGGTGAGATAGCTGGCGCCGGCGCCGACCACCGACAGCAGAATGGCCGCCCCAAAGCGCTCGCGGAACTTATTGTCGACGCGCCCGGTCAGGCCGGCGCGGCCCAGACTGTCCGCGCCGATCGAGTTCAGCCGAACCGAGACGCCATCATCGCGCAACATGCGGGTCCAGACGACGAAGATTCTTGTCTGGCCACGTGTGATCTCGGACTGGTACTCTCCGATAAGGCGGGTGCCGGTTGGAATCAGAATGCGTCTTCCGTCAAAGGAATAGACGTCCTGCGAAACGATTGCCCTCACCTGGCCCGGCAGATCGCTGACGATTGCCGTCTCGAGGATGCCGGGGATCAGCGTTCCCTCAGGAACGAGCGCGTCAATGCGTTCGATCTTCTTTGCCTTGACGCCGCGGTCGCCAATGCTCGATGCCGCGGCCAGGAATTTGCTGCTGCGATCCTCACCGGCGACGGTAAGCCCCTCCCCTCCGTTTCCGGTCAAGCTGCCTTGCTCGCTGGTAGCGGCATTGTCGACCACGACCAGTTTCGAGCGAAAACGCTCGGGAAATTCCTCAGCTGGGGCTTCGACCGCTTCCGGCGGTGGTGGTGCGCCGGGGACAGGGGGTGGTGGTACTTCGAACTCGGTCGTATCGGCCTCCTCGGCCGGTGGGGGAGGCGGCGGTGGCGGCGGAATCTGGACAGTCTCCGGCGCTGGAGATTCCGGCTCCGGCTCGCCTTCGCGCACGAAGGATGGAGGACGAAAGGTTGTGGTGGTGAACTCCTCGTCGCCGTCGAGCATATCGCGGACCGGCGGCTGCCTGTTAGCAAGAACCATATAGCCGGCGACAAGACCCAGCAGGACCAAAACGGCGCCACCGACGAGTTGCTTACGACGAGCAGCATTGTCGGCGATGACGGGGTCGTCGCCCTGACCGAGAGCCTCGAGTTCGGGGGAGCGCTTCATCAGTTTCCGCTCCGACGCCGGCGCTTGGCCTTGTCATCTTCGACCGGCCCCAAAATTGCCGGATCGGGTGCAGCGAAATCCGGCTTTCTGAGATTGAAGATGCAGATCCACTGGTCGCCGTCCCGCAACGTGAATTGGGTCGCCGTCCCGTCGACGACGATGTACTCCCCCTCCCTGCGGAAGTTTCGCAGCGTTTCGGAGAAATCCGAGTTGACCGCGAAGATCGCCGGCACTTGGTCATTGAACTTGAAAAAGGTCTTGTTGCCGTCGTCGAAGACCATGAGCGGCTTCAGCCGAGCATCACCGGAGAACGAATAGTCGATGTTGACGTTGGCCTTGTAGATGCCCGAGATGTTCGGCCAGGCCGCGCGTTGCTCGGCCTCCCGCCGCAACGCGGCATTCAGATTCTTCTCGGGGTAGTGGAACCGGATTCCAAATACCTTGCGTCCGGCCTCAGGCGCGAAATCGTGCAGCTCCAGGTAATAGATGCGCTTGTCGGTGACGACATTCATGTTGGTCGCCACGTCCTTGGCGATCGGCTTGACGAAGAGGATGTTACCCTTCTCGGCCGGCACGACCTGCCAGCTTTCCGTGTCGCCGAGCGAGATCGTTTCGAATTTTTCCTCCTCGTCAAAGATGATCATGGTCGAGATGCCGTAGGTGGCGAACACCTGAACGACATTGTTTTCCTGATAAGTGACACTCGTCACCCTCGCATCGAGGGAACCGCCCTTCGGCGTCTGTGCTGCATGACCATGCCCAAAGGACCCGAGGGCGATAAGCGTTACGGCGAAGGCCCGGCTTCTCATTGGACGCCCTCTTGCGTAACGGTCTCCTGATCCCGACGGTAGGAATAAACCTGGAAGCCGAGGGGGTTCTCGAAGCGCCATTCGTTGCGCATCGGCGTGTCGGTATACCGAAAGCGCACGACGGAGATCCAATGTCGGACGATGGACTCTGTATCGCTGCGTTCGTTGGTCGAGAACCTGACAATTGCTGTGCTGGAATTGGGAAATGTGACGGACTTGATTTCGACCAGGACACGCTTCAGGCGTCCATAGAGCTTTGCTGGGTTCTGGTCGTTGGCGGCGCTGTAAAGGATCTGAAGCTCGCGCGCTGCTTCTGCCGTGGAGAGAAGTGCGGCGATGCCGAAATTCTCCTCGATGGCGTAAGGATCGTATCCTTCCCGCGCACGAATGTAGCGCACCACATTGGCTTGAGTGATCGCCTGCTGCTCGGTGAGATTGGCGGGCCGTGTCAGGCCCGACTTGACCTCGATATAGCCCGTCGTCCGGTCGACGGTGACGACATAGGGCTCGAAACTCTTCAGTGGCAGCATCAGCACCACAGCAAGCAGGCTGAGCACCGCGATCCCGGCAAATACGATCGAGAAGAACCAGGCCACGCGGGCAGAACGTTTCGCCCTTTTGACTATCTCCTGTTCCCAGATGTCCCCCTGCTGGAAGTAGGATCGCAGGGCGCTTTCGGACTTCTCTGCCATTCCGGCTCAGTTCCTGTCGTTCAAGGCGGAGCATCGACCTGCCGTCATGTCTGCCGTGGCGTTCCGTTGGAGGTGATCGCGCGCTGCATGGAGGCACCTGCGCCATCCTGCCGTGGCGAATGAAGACGTGCCTGAACGCGATGGACGGCTGCCTGCGTCTGACGAGCGGATGTTCCGATGGCGGCACGGCCCCAGAAGATTCCCCGGGTTGTCAGATGCCTAGAGCGCGAGCCGATCGGTGTCGCCAGTCCTCCGGCTATCCCCTGTGCGAGAGATTGCACCTGTAGGAGGACGAAGCTCCCGGCAAGGCAAAGCATGATGAACGCAGCGAAATCACTGAGCTTCAGTTCGCGGTTGCCGGAAATGCTGTCGATCGTGGTCAGCTCGGGTTCCATTGCCGCGATCAGGAACGCGGCGATGACATAAACGAACAAGGGGATGATCGCATAGAGCAATGACTGATTGAGCCACCCCATCGCATAGCTACGGGTTAGATCGAAAAAAAAGCAGGCAATGAAGATCGGTGCGGTGCCGAGAAGCACCCACAGCACAACCTTGGCCAAAACGAGAATTCCTAAGGCAATAGCCACAAACAGCCCTGCGAAGACCATGATGATCATGCCAATCAAGGCAGGCAGTACAGACAGATAACCGGCCTGCTCAGAGAACGCCGCTGCCGCGACATTTGCTGTTTCCCAGATCTGTGACAGGCCATTCGTCGGCTCGGTCACGCCTGTACCGGACGCCGCCAGAATAGCTCGCCCGGCCGCCTCCGGCACCGTCGTCAGCCAGTCATAGACGAGATTGTTGAAATTCGACCATGTGCCAACCAGCATCAGGATGACGAACACGCGCACCAGCCGGCCGATGATCTCGGCGACGCTTAGTTTCGACGTCCCAAGGAAGAGTTGAACCCCGTAAAACAGGACAGCCAGAACGAAGAGCAGGCGAAGGAGTGGCTCGAGATCCTGGCTCAGAGCCTCGTAAGCGCTTTGAGAGAAGTTCTCTCCCGAAGCGTCGATCCGATCCAGCAGTTCGCCTATGAAGTCGTCCACCGCCCTGCCCTACTTGTCGTCCTTTGGCGACAGTTGCTCTATCGCCGCCCAGGCTGCCGTTCTGTCTCCGTTGATCGACCTCATCGGCCCACAATCGTGTCCCATGTCGGCATAGCTCGATAGATTGGCCGGACGCTTGCACGGAGCGGTCTTCTCCTTTGGTGTCCCGCATCCGCTTGCGAGGATAGCCACGGCAAACGCCAACACCGTCGCAATGCATCGAGGAGGGCTCATTCGTAGCGGAGCGCTTTTTTGGTGTTCGACATGTCGGTAAGCTTGCGTTGGTTTTCAGCGTGCAGCGATTGTACGCCTGCATTCAGCACGCCGATCATCTCGTTCAGCGTCAGACCCGTCTGGATTTGAAGTTGCGTATTCTGGTCGATCGATCCCTTGATGTCTTCGGCTTGCCCGATCTGCCCGCCGGCTGTTTCGAGCGCCGAGCGGCGTGTCTCGACTGCCTCCTGCGATCCGGTGATCAGCGCCGAGACACTCATCACCGTCTTCATCAGTTCCTCATAAGATTTGTCGCTCGCAAGTGAGCTGTCGGTCTTACCGGACAGTGACTCGACAAGTTGAAGACCGTTGATAAAGATGGTGGCCGCCTCAACCACGTTGGGGTCCAGAGATCCGAAATCGGCTATGCCGCTCTTCAGGATGCTGTCAAAGGACGGCATGGAGGAGACGCTAAAACCGTTGCCGATCGCGATGTCCTTGAGCGGGCCGGCGTCGCCGCCGCGGTCGCCCGTGACGGCCTTCAAGGTCTCTTCGACCGTCGTCAGGATCTCCTTGTTGGTATCGAGAATCTTGCCGGTCTTTTCGGCCGTGTCGCGCGCGACCGCGTAGTTCGTCTTGTCGATGACCGGGATATCTGCTGCCGCCGGCGCGATGCTTGCGCTGACGAAAGCTATGAATGCCAATAAACGTTTCATGTCGATCTCCATCACTGAGTCTCGATAAGCAGGTCCGCTTGGCGGTCGATGCGTTGAACACAGGCCTTTGCGTCGGCATCCCAGACAAAGCCTTCGCGCTCGTCGCAGAAGCCGGCCACCGGCCGATCGTCGTCGTCGTTGCCCGTCTCGTAACGGGTCGATCGGTTGGTGCCGGACTGGTCGCCGAGCGTCATGGCGTTGCTGGAATTTGTGAGTTCAGCGAACGCCGTGCCGAGCAGGATCAGCCGGTTGATGAGCTCGATGTTCGCGTTACGCGCGCCCGAATTGTGGTCCCAGCTGTCCTGGATCGTACCGGAACCCATATTGCCGAGTTGCGTCAGCCAGGATGAGACATCGCCCGACCCCTCCCCCATCGCCGCGGTCAGGCCCATGGCGTTCATGGTGCTGGTCCGGGCACCCGCATAGGCGCCGCCACCGCCATAGTTGAGGGGAATGCCCGACTTGTCGGAGCCGCCGAAGGCCGGCAGCCATTTTTGGGTTATGTTGGCGACATAGCCCTGCGTCTCCTTGAACGGCGGGATGCCACCATATTTGTTCACGTTCCCCGCGCCGGCATTGTAGGCGGCAAGCGCCAGCGAGACGTTGCCGTTGTACTTTCGAAGCTGCTGCTTGTAGTAACGCGCCCCGCCGCGCAGGTTCTGCTCGATATTGTAGGGGTCGACGCCGAGATCGCCTGCGGTTCCCGGCATCAACTGGGCAAGCCCGATCGCCCCCGCTGGAGATTTGGCGCAGGGGTTGAAGCGGCTCTCCTGGTAGACGAGCGCCAGGAACTGGTTCTCATCGACACCTTCCTCGCGTGCGATCCGACGAACCAGGCCGGCGACCGCAAGATTGGCATTCGCCGCGGCGACAGGATCATCCTTGCGCCCCGGTCGGTACATGGAGCAGGTGACGCTCTGATTGTTGACGTAGCGCTCCTCGTCGACCGTCTCGATCTCGCCGGTTTTCTCGTCGCGGTCTTCGCGCTCGTCGAGCACAGTGCCGTCGATGGTCGGAATGTCAGCGAAGGCCGGTGATGCTACGAGGACCAAAAGCAGGGAAAGACGTCTGATCATGCCGCTCGCTCCCAACCGCAGAACACTGGCAACCAGTTCGCCGGATCGTCGCCGAGCTGTGCGCGAAGTGTCGCGCATTGCTCGATCGTCTCCTTGCGACCGGACATCACGCGCACGAGGTCCGGCATGGAGGCGAGGTCGAGCCTGGCAATGACGGAGTCGTTGCCGTGCTTGATCAAAAATGTCCGCCGCTCGGGCGGCGTATTGCGAATGAAGGCGTATTCCTTGGCGGTCAGTCCGAAGCGCCGGATGTAGCTTTCCTCATCCGCGCGTGGGTTGGGGAAATGTAGATTGGTCGCGGACTGTTCGATCAGCGTGTGGGATTGCGGCGAACGCGCAATGTCGGCCGCTGACTGGGTGCCGAATCCGACGATCCCGTTGAGCTTTCGGATCGTCTTCATCTTGTCGACGATGTAGTTGGAGAAGACCGGGTCCTGCAGGAGCTTCCAGCCCTCGTCCATGAAGATGAGAACCGGTTCGCCGGTGAGCAACTCGTCCAGCCTATGATAGAGATACATCAGCGCCGGTGTCCGCGCGGCCTGATTGTCGAGAATGTGGGTCATGTCGAAGCCGAAGATCCGATGACCGGAGAACGAGAGCACGTCGTGCGGCGCGTTGAAGAGCCAAGCCTTCTCGCCCTCGAACCAGGGGCGCAGGCGCGACTGGAGATCGTTGGCGTCGGAGCGCGCCCTACCCATCAGCAGGCCGGAGAGATTGGCCAGCGTGCGCTGCTCGACCGGCTCCTGGCAGATGCGCCCGATCGCCCGCTCAAGCGTGTCGTCCTCTTCCTGGGAGAAGCCTCTGCCATCAGCCGGATCGAGCATGGCCTTGAGGAGACGATGCAGGAACTCGCGATTTTTCGCATTGTTTTCCAGTTGAAGCGGGTTGAAGCCTGTGGCGACCCCCGGCTGCAGCACCTCATAGTCACCGCCGACGGCGCGGATGAAGATTTCGGCGCCGCGGTCCTTGTCGAAGAAGACGGCCCGTGGCTCAGGGGAGATTCGGAAGGCCTGCGCAAGCAGGAAGGTCAACGCCACGGTCTTGCCCGAACCGGTCGGACCGGTCACAAGAAAATGGCCGATGTCGCGCTGATGGAAATTGAACCAGTAGGGCGTCTGCGACGTCGTTTCGAGGATCGAAATCGGCAGTCCCCAGTGATTGCCACGAACCGACCCAGTCGCGAAATTGTGCAGCGACGAGAAGCCGGAAAAGTTCGCGCTGGACAGCATGCAGGAGCGTGCGATGTAGGCGTGATTTCCCGGCAGCTGCGCCCAGAACGAAGCCTCCATGTTGAGGTCTTCGCGCAGCCAGTTGATGTTCATGTCTGTGAGGCAGGAACCGAGCTCGGCGACGGCCTTGTCGAGGCCAGCGAGGTCGCGCGAGAGGCACAAAAGGCTGAAATGGTGATAGCCGAAGACGGCTTCCTGGTTGAGCAGGCTGTTCAGCGCGAAATCGATATCGGTCTCGACGGTGCTGCCCGATTCGTCCGACGCGTGGATCTGGCGCTGCAGCCGGGAAATGCGCTCCTGCGCGATCGGCTTGTCGGCAAGCGTGAACGACTGGGTGCAGATGAACTCGTGGTTCATCTGCAGGAGCCCGTCGAGCATCCCAGGCCCGGAGAATGGCGGATATTCTTTTATGGACAGCATCGCGCCAAAGCGGTTCTCCGCTTCGGTTGGCCCCTGTGCCTGCAGCGTCCGCTTCGAGAAATGCAGGCGCGACGTCCCGACATAACTGCGGATGCCCATGCGGGGCAGGCGCATGTCGCGCGCGACGCCGCAGGTGAGCAGCGTGTTGAGGAAGGCGCAGGGTTCCGAATACGGCTCGCCGTCGCGGTAAACGACGCCAAGCGGACGGGCGCCGTACTTTTGCAGTTCACGCGTGACGTTGCCGACGATCTCTTCGAGTTCGTTGATGCGTTCGTGCAACCGCTGCTCAAGCACCTCTTTTCCGGAGGAGCGATCGAGCAATCGAGAAAATCCTTCGGCAGCGCCGAGCGCGCCACGCATGCCGGAGCGGACGATCGTGAGGTAGAGCTCGTTGGTGAACATGCGCTTGTCGCGCAGCGATGCCATATAGCGCGTATTCAGAAGATCGCAGAACGGGTCGGAGAACGCTCCGCCGATCGAGGGCTTGACCTCCTTGCGGATCACAGTCGACCAGACCGAATAGCGGCTCGAGCCGAGCGCACGGATCAGCGTGTTCTGGACGGCCGCGCGCATATTGAGCTCGGCCTGATCCTCAGTCTGAAAGAACAAGCCATCCAACCTGATCACCGAAAGGATCGCACCGCTTTCGAGGCCGATGACGGTGTCGGCGACATGGCGCAGATATGGAATGTGGGTCGACATCAGCCGTTCGCGCCGGCGCTCACGCCCAAATCCCAGCTCTTCGACGACGACGTTCAACATGGTCATGGCCCATAAGAGTTGGTGCGCCAGAACAGCCGGTTCGGCGTGCGCGGTGTGCGGCGGCCG
This sequence comes from Chelativorans sp. AA-79, assembly GCF_029457495.1. Classification (NCBI taxonomy): domain Bacteria; kingdom Pseudomonadati; phylum Pseudomonadota; class Alphaproteobacteria; order Hyphomicrobiales; family Phyllobacteriaceae; genus Chelativorans; species Chelativorans sp. AA-79. Next base: position 192,625 of record NZ_CP120363.1, on the reverse strand, counting down.
ACGACCTGGGCGAGATCAAGGATCCGGATATCGCGGCTGCAAAGCGCGAAGAGCGCGAGATAGATCACCGGCGCCATCAAGGCCGACCAGAAGCTGGTGCTCACCAGGAAGGCGATCAGCGTGAAGCCCACTATGATATAGAAGGCGTTGAGCGGGATGCCCCACATCATCGGCGGTCGGGTGAGGCCGATCACCAGCGGCGTCAGATGGGGCTTTTCGTCGGTGAACTCGGCCATCTCTTAGTTCCCCACGGCCGCGATCATCTCGTCCACGATCGCCGGCGCGCCGAAAACGAGCCCGATGCCCAGCACCACGGCGCCGGCGGTGAACCAGGAAAGGCGTCCGGCGAAAGCGAGGAAGCCGAGCGCGATCACAGCGATGATGGCGAGAAGCCGTCCGAACGGCCCGGTGATGAAATCCACGATCATCTGGACCGCGGTTTCCAGCGGCGCGAAGGCACCAGAGGATTGCGCCAATGCCGGCTCTGCAAACACCAGACAGATGGCGAGCAGCGTGACAAATGCTATCGGCATTGGCACCGGCCGAGCAGCGGGCGAATTGGAAACGTCGTTCATGGTGACCTCCGGCTAGAAATGCATGACCCCGCCGACCCACTGGCGGCGTTCGCGCGTCGTGATGACTCCGCGGGCGGGGCTTGATCGCTGCTCATCGGCAACGTCACCCTGTGTGCTCGCAGCCGAACCGCTTCCTTCAAGGCCCATCTGGATGTCGAGGACTTCGGCGACGTACCGAAGAGTTTCCTTGAAGGGCGGAATGCCGCCATGCTCGCGTACACGTCCCTCACCGGCGTTATAGGCAGCGGCGACGAGAAGCGGATTGCGGAACTCGTCGGTGAGCTCGCGGAGGTAGCGGACCCCGCCATCGATGTTCTCTTCCGGATCGCAGATATCGGTCACACCGAATCGCTCGGCCGCCGCAGGCATGAGTTGCATTGGCCCACGCGCGCCCTTGGGAGAATTGCGCAACCGATCGAGCCGGCTCTCGGCGGTCACGACCGCGACGGCGAATTCCGCGTCGACATTGTGCCGCTGCGAAGCCTCGATGACGAGGCGAGTGATCTCAGCAGGTGTTGCCGGCGACGGCCCGCACTCCGACATTCTAGGCAGTACGCCACTATCAAAATGGTTGTCGTCGAATTCAAGCTCGACGGTTTCAGATACTGGCACGCCGGTCGGCTCGAGCGCCTGGTTCCGGGGAACGATCTGACCACCCTCCCCCAGCACATAATCATCCGGCAACCGCGCCCAATGGGCTTCGGCAACAGTGTCGACCGAGGACAGGACGTCATCCTCTCGCCGATTTTCCTCGGCTTCATGGTGCTGGAGACGCGTGGACATTGGCAGTTCAAACGCCAGTGCTGCTCTGCCCGGCGCCACGCAGATACTCGTGAGAATTGTCGCGGCCAGGAGCGGCGCTACCGATGGTGATTTCGCTCGGCTTCCCATGGTCTGCATCCAAAACCTTGTACCGATAGATGCTTGAATGGTTAGGCGAGAGAAAAAACAATGTCAATTTGATTGTGATTTTTCTTGCAAAGAGGGAGGAGGCAGGTCAATGTCGAGCACAGTGACAACCTGGAGGCGACGGCAAATGAAGCGAGCGGTCGGGTGCATGGCGGCGATCAGCGCATGCCTGCCGGCCTATGCGGCCGGCCCGGTGGACGAGGCCTATGTCCGATCGCTCGCGGCGCCCGGGAAGACCGTCCTGATCATGGAATACTACGACGGCCAGGGGAACGTGTCGGAGCGCAAAGGCTATGCGTCGGCTTCCGGATTCAAGGCTGTGTCGCCTACTGACTTCCGCGTCGATGCGAATCTGACAGTGCACCTCTACGGAATTGAGCCGTGCAAGGGTGACATGGTCAATCGCAAGGAAGGTTTTGCTGGATCCTGTGACGATTACGCTCGCCAGGGTCTGGCAACGCTGCTCCAGTCTCCCCGTGTGATCTACTGCCGTGCGTTTGTCAGCGAGACTGGGGCCCAGGCGCAAGACGCAACCTGCTACGGCTACTACAACTACCCAGGCAGCCTCGACTCAATCGACATGTTCGAGGAGCAGCTGGTTTCGCTCGGCACTCACCGCGTCGCAAAGCGGCCGGACGGGACACCCACAAGAGCCGATCTGAAAGAGGCCGAGGACATCGGTCGCCGCGGCTACGGCATGTGGGCAGATCCAAGGGTTGCGGGCCAATGAAGCCCCCTGCCCTCTTGCTGTCGGTGACCATCGGCTTGACGCCGGCAACGGCCGCGCCGCCGGAGGGCTACTTCGAGCTGAAGCCTGGCGTTACACTCGAGAGTGGGGACACTTGGCAAGATGGCGGCCGACACTTTCGGCTTTTCGGCGTGCAAGCCTGTCTGCGGGGAACGGCTTTTACCGACAAGTCGGGCGCTCGTCGCGACTGTGGTGAGGCGTCCCTGGCGGTTTTTGCCGCCTACATCGCCGATACCGATCCTGTCTGCGCGCAGGTCGCGCAATCGGGCGGAACGGTCTTCGTGTCCTGCTATGCAACGATCGGTGCAGACCGATTGGATCTCGCTAATTTGCTGATCTCTTCCGGCTTTGCCTTCGCCTCTCTCGACGAACGCGGCCTGCCCCACCATGCAGCCTACGCGGTCGCGGAACAGGCCGCTCGAGAAAAGGGGATTGGTCTCTGGCAATTCGACGACGTCCAGCATCCAGCCATTCTGCTTGGACAGTCCGAACGCATCGGAAGGATCCAACAATGAAAGGGCAGAGTCTGCGGACGAGCGCCATTGCACTACTCATGATCGCCCTTCCCTCTCCTGTTTACACGGCCGACATCTTGCGCGCGCGACATCCTAACGGCGCCGAAGCTCGTTCTGGTACCTTCACGGATGCGTCATCGAAAATCACAGGCCGCGCGTCCGTCATGGATGGCCGAACTCTTTGGTTCCCCGAATCAGGTTACACGGTGCGGCTTGCATCCATCGATGCCTGCGAATTGCCGCAATGGTCCTACGATCCGCACCGGCACAGAGAAAGCGCGAACCCCAAGCCGGTGCCCTGCGGTCCACTGGCGAAGGCTTGGTTGAAACGCGCAATTGGAAATACGAAGGTGCACTGCCTCGTACAGGGTCACCCCCCCGATCGCGCTCTCCTCGGCCGCTGCACGGTGGGCAACCGCGACCTCGCCTTGGAGATGTTGCGGGTTGGCTGGGCGCGCGTGAGCTCGCCGGCGCCTGCAGAATACCTAACCTGGCAGCGCTACGCGATGTCCACCCGGCACGGCATGTGGGCGACCTACGTACTCGATATGCCGGAGTGGCGCGCCAAAGCCATCGACCGAACATTGGCTCGACGCCCGATCGCAGATTTCAACCTGCTTGCTGAACGAGCGAGCGAAATCTCGCCACCCTTCGAGGATGCACGCAAACGTCCCAGGCGAACCGATCGATAGGCTGATCGAAGGAGATGTCTCATGAACCCTATCAGGCTGACATCGATTGCGGCCGTCATCATCGCGGCTATGGGCGCTTCGATGCTGGATCGTGCCAAGGCGAGCGAATGGGGGTGCGAGGTGCTGCTGTGCGCATCATCCTCGGATCCGTCCTGGCGCGGGGTTCCGGCATGCCATCCACCGATGAACAGGCTGATATCAGCGATGGGAAAATGGGGCTTTTCATGGCCAACATGCCCCGAAGCCGGAACCGGCAGGCCTGGTTACGAGGCCTATGAGGAATGTCCAGCAGGGTGGAGCATCGCGTCCAGCAATCCAGATCACGGCGGTCGGCAGGATGATCTCTGTGTACAGGTGCGCAATAGCTGCCCGTCTAGGTTCGGTGGTCGCAACGGTTGCGAGGAAATCGTTTCAATGCCTCGCCCGATGCGAGACGAGCCGTACTATTTCGATATCCGGCACGAAGACGGGCAGGTCACACGGCATTGGTTCAATCTAAAAAAATAGATCGAGTTACAAACGGTGCCTAGCGACACGCGTAGTGCGATATGCGCGGTCCACGCCTCTACCTTCCGCTGGCCGTGGTTCGAGAGTCCGATCCGGAATCTGGCGAATGCAACTGCTTTCCGTGGCCTTCTGGAGGAAAGCTTCGGCCAAGTGGGACCTGAACGGCCGCAGGGTATCGATAGCGCAGTGCACGTCCTTCGCAGATATAGTAGCAGCATTCGCTGCCATGAGGGCCAGCAGATAGACAAGCTTTTCCTCAGCTTCGTGGAGACAATTGGGTTGCAGCTGGATCAGAGCCCGCAGCGCTCTTCGTTCCTGAAAGCCTGCAAATCTCTCGAACGGCCGGATCAGAAGTCGCCAGGGAGACCGAGCATAGGCGTGCATGCGGTTGACCGCGGATCGCTTCCGGAGGTGTCGTGATACGGCTTGTCGGACTGTAAAGTGCGGCTTGGCTGGCCGAATCCTCATTTGGCCACTCCAGATTCGCTTTCCCGGATGGGAGGGCTGATCGCTGCAAGAGGCTGCCGAATCTAAGTGTCAGCAATCGCAGTTGATTGAAAGGGGACGGTCCACTCCCGTTTTGTGGGGAGGGGGATGCCACCATCCCCTTTCTTGCAGATCAAAAAATTGGTCAAATAGGATTATTGGGCGGCGGGGGATCTCGAGGTGTCGGGAGGCCGATATGCATCTTGCCCTTGTTGTGGAAGATCAGGACCTGATGCGCCTGGCCTTAATGGCCGAACTCCGAGGAAGGTTGCGGGATTGTTATCTCGCAGGAGCGCCAACGCTCGATCTCGCGCGAGAGCTTCTTGCGGAAGATCGTTTCGACCTCGTCGTTACGGATCCAGGTTTGCCTGGGTTCGATCCGACCTCGCGGGAGGATCGGCTGCTTGTTGTCGAGACGATCGTCAAGGCGGCACCCGCAGCAACACATGTTGTTGTCACGGGCTCTTATGACCAAGACGAGGCAATGGCATTTCGGCTGCTGGGCGCTAAAGGCTATATTTGCAAAACCGGCCTCTCCCAAGGTGACCTGCCCCTCGTCGTTGACCAGATCGCCCAGGGCGATTTCCTGCTTCGACTATCTCAGATGGAAAGCCCTCGGCCGGAGATGAGATTTCCAACGCTATCGCCGCGAGAGGAAGAAATACTGGGGATGATGATGTCTCGAACCCCAGGAACACGTCGACGAGAGATATTTGAAACGATGGCGCTTAAAGCCGGCATCAATGCATCAAGTGCCGAGAAATACTATAAGCAGGCCCGGGCAAAACTGTTGAAATTGGGTCGACTGCCGAAGGGCCTTTGAGGGATGGAGGAGCTCTACGTTCATGGTGTGCGGGTTCCAATTGCAGCCCAGGAGGTTTCTGCTACCGTTTGGGATGCGCTCACAAGCGAATACTATGAAGCCAACGAAGCAAGACGCGTCCGTCGCGCCATTCGGCCAGGTGACCGCGTCCTGGAGCTGGGCGCTGGTTTGGGCATCATCACCTCGATCATTGCTGATATCGAAGACGTCCGGGTCTGGAGCTTCGAGGCGGATCCATATACGGCCGGGTTGGCCGAGCGTGTGATCAGCTCGAATTGTGGCGACAATGTCGTTCTAGTCCACGGCATCCTCGCGGCAGGGCCACCCCGCAAAATTGCGTTCTATCAACGATCGGATCTCTGGATGTCCTCGGGCTTCCCCTCCCAAGGGCCGTACGAAAAAGCCATCGAGATCACATCGGGCGACGTCGATGCATTCATCTCGCAGAACCGCATCAATGCCTTGGTAATGGACATCGAGGGGGCCGAACTTGATCTTTTGCAGAACGCCCGATTGCCGGGAGTAGAATGCATCTTCCTGGAGTTGCACGACCATCTTTATGGGCTGTCGGGGGTCCGCGCGATCACGGCGGCCATGGGGCGAAAGGGTTTGATCTATGACCCCCGCGGATCGAGTGGACCGTGTGTTCTCTTCGCACGGGACGATGGAGAAAGGGAATTCGATGCTGAGATTGCTCTTGCGTCGTAATATTCGCCTCGGTTTGTTCGCCGGACTAACCCTTGTCATGTCGTCGGCCTTTGCGGCTCCCGTCGATCCTTACATTCTCACGGTTGAAGGCGAGCAACTGAAGACGCCCAAACAATATCACGTCGATCAATTGCGATCGGAATTCGAGAATGTTGTCCTCGAAACCCGTACGCCATGGACGACGGATGAACACACCATCAGCTATCGCGGTCCAAGGATCGCCGACGTGCTGCAGCAGGGCGGGATTGACTCCGCGAAGTCTGTACAATTCATTGCCTATGACAACTTCATCTCCGAGGTCACGCTCGACGAGATCGAAGCCTTTCAGCCTATTTTTGCCATCGATCGGGCCTGTGTGGAAAAAGACCTGCAAGCTGGCAGATGCAGGGTCGGCCAGAAATTCACACCGCTATCCCCGGAAGAACAGGGACCGATCTTTCTAGTTTGGCCATACGACCAGCTTCCGGCCGCCTATGTGCCAGCGCGAAACTCGATCTGGGTATGGTTCGTGGTCGCAGTTCGGCCGGCGGCATGAAGAACGCGTACTCACGTTTCCGAACCGCCCTCCCCTTTCTCAGCCTTGGCATCGCGCTCGGTCTCTGCGGATGGGCTTTTCTCCGGTCCGAATATTATCGGGCGGAGTCCATCCGCACCTACAGCCAGACGTTCGAGATCCAGTGGCGGACCACTCAACTTCGGGAGCATCTCGCGAGAGCAAAGGGACATCTGCGGCTGGCCGCGGAAACTGGTCAGATGGAAGCCAATCTTGGCCGCCAGATTTTTCTGCTCAACACCAATGTCAACCAGCTTCTGAAGCTTGAGTATGTGCCAAAGTTCCTCGGCGATCGCGACGTTGAACTCCTGCGAGCGATGCAAGTTGCGCTGGCGGATTATCTTGAGCCCATAGCCGCCGGCGCCACATCATTCGAGCGCGCTCTCCAGATGATGCCCGATCTCGAACAGACAATGTTCGAAGTGTCCGGAACTGCTGTAGCCCATGCTGAGACGCTGAACGCTTCTGCACATATCGCGGAAGCTGCTTCGCGGAACAGGTTTCTGTTCGCACTGGCGGTAGCTCTCGCGACTATTGGCTATATGGTCATTCACCTGCGCAATGCCTTGACCAGAAAACAGGAAAAGCAGCTCCGGTCCTTTTCCTCGCTCTACGCGCACATGACCCGGACACGGGTCGCGGCACTAAAACTTTTCCTTAGCTATCAGGACCAAGCGAGCGCGAGGCACCCCGAAATGCTCCCCGCGGCACGTGAAGCAGTCGAACAGCTTGAGGGCATCACAAATCGCCTCGGACGAATAGCCTACGCTTACAGCGAAACTCGAAAGGACAGCTTCTCGAAGGTTCTGGAGCCAGTGATCAAAAATTGCCGAATTCGCGTCGAACTTGACGTCGCACCTGAAGCTGCCGAGGCGCGGGTACCGACATTTCAGATGCGGCTGATCCTCGAAGAAATCATGAATAATGCGGAGACGGCACTCGGAACCCGACAGGATTCCTGCATCAAGATCGCAGCGCGGGTGTTAGCCAAAGGGTTCCGTAGACAACGGGTGCTCGACGTGGAGATCGTCGACAATGGACCTGGGATGGCGCCAGAAGTTCTGTCACGGGCGAAGACGCCATTTTTCTCGACCCGAGCAGGGCCGCATACCGGGTTGGGTCTAACCGCGTGTGCCCAGCTACTGACCGCCTTCAAGGGGAAGTTCACTATCACCTCTACGCCTAAGAAGGGCACATCGGTGGCGCTATCGATCCCGGTTTAGATTGGGGTGTGTAGCATCTCACGGCCGCCCGCTTTTCGGGGTGTCGCGTCGAGCGATTTAGGCCGTGCCATGCTGCCGAGGGGTGGTCGGGTTTTGAGTTTGGCTCAACGGCGACGCCGAAGAGCAGCAGCTCGCCTGAACGTAACGCCAGGACGTTCTCAGCTGAGAACCGTCGAAGCGGTCGGCCGCAACTGCCCGCGTTAAGGTCTCGTTAACCCTTAATTTGTTGACCGCCCGAGAGACTCACGTCATTTTACGCTCAAAGTGCCGAATAACACAGTCGAGCGTTTTTTATGGCCGAGGCCAATTTGATTAAAGTCGACCATGCATCGCCCCCAAAGTCGTTGACGCGACTGATCGAGGCTGATGCTGATATTCTCAGCGCTCAACTTCAACAGTTGCGCGCACGTGCATTTGCGCCGCTAGAGCAAAAAGAACTCCGGCGATTCATGGCTGGAGAAGCCGCGAAGTTGATCGGAATCAGCGATGCATATCTTCGGACATTGGTCTTGGATGGGGTGATTCCAGAAGCCGAAAAGAATTCGGCCGGCCGAAGGCTGTACACGCTGGAACAGGTTCATGCGATCCGGGATCATCTCGGGCGAAATAAACGGGACTATATCAACCGCCGGGTAGGTGACGAACACCAGCAGGTCATTGCCGTTACGAATTTCAAGGGCGGTTCGGGTAAGACCACCACTAGTGCTCACTTGGCACAATATTTCGCGCTGCGTGGGTATCGCGTGCTTGCGGTCGATCTCGATCCACAGGCATCCTTATCTGCACTGTTCGGTATTCAGCCCGAATTCGATCTCGGGTCCAACGAGACGATATACGGTGCGATCCGCTACGACGACCAGCAACGCCTCATAAGCCGGGTTATCAGGAAAACATACTTCAGCGGCCTCGACATAGTGCCCGGCAATCTTGAGCTACAGGAATTTGAGCATGAGACGCCACGCGCGCTGACCGAAGGCCGACGGACCGCAGATCGGATGTTCTTCACCCGCGTGGCCGGTGCGCTGAAAGGAGTTGAGGATGACTACGACATCGTGATCCTCGATTGCCCGCCATCGCTCGGGTACCTGACGCTGTCCGCGCTGTGCGCAGCGACTTCGGTGTTGGTGACTATCCATCCGCAAATGCTGGATGTCGCCTCTATGAGCCAGTTTCTGCACATGACGGCAGGCTTATTCGACGTCGTCGAGAAGGCAGGCGGCAACGCCGGATATGATTGGTTCCGCTATGTCCTCACGCGATACGAGCCGAACGATAGCTCCCAGTCACAAGTTGCCGGTCTATTGAGAAGCCTGTTCGGCGATCGAGTTCTTACGAATGCGATGGTGAAGTCTGCGGCCATTTCGGATGCGGGGATCACAAAGCAGACTCTTTATGAGGTCGGTCGCGAAAATTTCCATCGTCAGACCTATGATAGGGCCATGGAAGCGCTGGATGCTGTGAATGGCGAAATTGAGGATCTCGTCAAACATTCATGGGGTCGGAAATGACCAAGCGACGCGAAGCGCTAAAAAATATCTTGATGCCTGTGACGAGCGCGGAGTTCTCAACTGAGAACCCAAAAGTGCAGCGGCAGCGTCCCCAAGTGGCATCAGGCGCGCTGCAAAGCATGAATGAAGCGATCTCCGGACTTTCGAAAGAGGCAGAAGAGCTACGGAAGGCACTTGCTGACGGCTCCAAAATCGTCGAGATCGAACCAGACTTCATAGATGGTTCGTTCGTCAAAGATCGACTCGACGATTACGAGGGTGAAGAGTTTAGCAGCCTGGTCGAGAGCATTCGTGCGAACGGGCAGGCCGTCCCAGTACTCGTTCGATCGAACCCCCAAAGGGACGGACGGTATCAGCTAGCTTTTGGCCATCGCCGCGTCGCAGCTCTCCGAACCCTCGGCCTAAGGGTAAAGGCCGTCGTCCGTGAAATGTCGGATGAGGAATTGGTTATCGCTCAAGGCAATGAAAATCTTGAGCGGAAGGATCTGAGTTTTATCGAACGCGCCCTGTTCGCACTTCGCCTTGAAGAGCGCGGCATGTCTCGTTCCGTTATTATGTCCACGTTCGGCACGAGCTCCAAAGGTGTCTTGTCCGAGATGATTGGGCTGGCGCGACGGTTACCGATCACGCTTGTCGAGGCAATTGGGCCAGCTCCGGGCTTCGGAAGACCAAGGTGGGTCGCTCTAGCTGATATGCTCGAGGCTCGCCCAAAGGCAGACTGGAGAAGCCTCGCAAACTCATCAGACTTCAAAATGCTGACGAGTGTCGACCGCTTCGAGGCTGTACTAAAACTGCTAAAGGACAATCCAGCCCAACCGGAAACTGCCTCTGAGCTTTGGGCGCCTGCTGACAAATCGGTTCGCGTCAGCATGAAGCAAGGCCAGAACGCTTTGATAATGTCTTTCAAGTCGAAGGACGGGAATACCTTTGGCGCTTGGATTTCGAGTAATCTGGATAGCCTCTATGAGGCGTTCAGGAAATCGGAGAGAACTGGGACAGGAGACTGAATCCGCAAAAGAAAAAGGCCCCCGAACGTCACCGCGCGGAAGCCCTTCTCATTAGGTCTAGCAACCTGAGAATCGCAAATCCGCGAATCACTGTCAAGAGTCACGGCGTCGATTCGGCGAGCAGGTTTCTTTTGCCTTGCGATAGGTGAGGGAAGATGCAGACGCATACCGCAACGACGCCCTTTGGGCGGCGACCGATGACGCTTGGCATGATTGCAAGCCAGGCAACGGCGAAAACAATCGATAAGGGGACGACGGTTTCAAAGTGGCAGGTGTTCCGGGATATCCGTGAGGCTAAGGAAGCTTTGGGGGCAACGGATCGCGCCCTCGCGATCTTGAACGCCCTGCTGACGTTCCATCGCCAGGAGGAGCTTACCGCGGAGGGCAACTTGGTTGTCTTCCCATCAAACGAGCAACTCATCCGGCGTGCGAACGGCATGTCGCCGGCGACGCTAAGGCGGCACCTGGCCATCTTGGTGACTGCCGGGCTGATCATCCGCCGTGACAGTCCGAACGGCAAGCGGTTCGCACGCAAAGGGCAAGGCGGCACGATCGAGCAGGCCTACGGCTTCGATCTCTCGCCGATCCTGGCGCGAGCGCTGGAGTTCAAGGAACTGGCGGAAGCCGTCGCGGCCGAGCGAAAGGCGTTCCGTCTGGTCAAGGAGCGGCTGACGATCTGCCGGCGCGACGTCGTCAAGATGATCGAGGCCGGGATCAATGAGAGCGTTCCAGGAAACTGGCGCGGCTTTCAGCGCCGCTACGAAGTGATCGTCGCCCGTCTTCCACGCACAGCGCCGCGCCAACTCATCGAAGGGATTGCAGACGAACTGGAAGACCTCTGGGCCGACATCCATCAGACCTTGGAATCGTTCGTTAATTCACAAGATTCGAACGCCAATGAGTCTCATACTGAGCGGCACATACAAAATTCAACCCCAGACTTTAATCCTACCGGTGAAACTGAATACGGCTTAGGAAATAAAGATGAAGCGAGCGGCACTGCCGAGCATACCGATAACGTGCGGAGCCTGCCCCGACGGGATCTGCCCTTGGGCATGGTGCTGAGCGCCTGCCCCGACATCGTGCCGTATGCCGAGGGTGGGCAAATCCGGACCTGGCGGGATCTTGGCGCCGCGGCTGATCGAGCCCGGCCGAGCATGGGGGTGAGCCCCAGCGCCTGGCAGGACGCGGTCGAGGTGATGGGCCTGCAAAGTGCGTCGATCGTGCTTGCCGCGATCCTGCAACGGGCCGAGCACATCCGCAGCCGCGGCGGCTATCTGCGCGACCTGACGGAGCGAGCCCGGGCGGAAAAATTCTCGGTCTGGCCGATGATCACAGCGCTGCTGAACGCCCGCATGGACGTCCTGGAGAAGGCGGCCGCGCGGCCGGAAACGTCAGAACCAACGGCCGGTGATGGGCGAGGACAGGAGGCTGGCGGCCCCGGCAACTCGCTCGAGATCAGCCAGTCGCTGCACGACAGAATGAAGAAAAAGCGCTGGTGACGATGCTCCAATCTCTCGCCCGACCGGCTATCGATATGAGGTGATTGCCGATAGTGAAGCCTATTTGGTGGCAGCGACCTCCATCGCAAGCGAGGGGCGGGAACTTGTGTCAGCAGGCCGAAGCGACTATTTTATCGGAGCTATGAGCACGCACTTGACTTCAGTCCTGACGACCGTGAACGCACCCTACAGCGATCAACTGGACGGTGCGGGGCTGGCGCATTGCCTTGCGGACATCGAACTGGCCAAGCAGCATCCGGGTCATGTCAGTGCGTTTTTCGCCGAGGTTCCCGTCGCACAGCAGGTCGAGTTCGCTGCTGCGCATAGCATTCCGGTCCCCGCCCTAAAGGCCTTTGCCGTCGAGTTCTCTGCCTGGTCCGGCGAGAGCTATCCGCTCGCCGCGTAATGGCCGAACGCAGGAGCCGACGCCCGTCCGAATGGCGGCGGCTTTTTCGCATTGCGCTCGACCTGATCGACCAGCTCCACGCAAATGCCGGCGGCTACGACTTCGAATGGTCGTTTGGTGGCGGCACGGCCATGATGGTCCAGATCGGACATCGGGAGAGCCATGATATCGATATTTTTCTCGACGACCCGCAATTGCTTGGGTTTATCGACCCGTCCAGAAGCCGATTGCATGTCGAAACGATGCCGGCCGACTATCTGGGTGACGGGCTTCGGTTTCAGAAATTCGCCTTCGAGAACGTCGGTGAGATCGACTTCATCGTAGCCGGACCGTTGACGCGGACGCCCTTCGAGATACGCGAGGTGGAAGGCCGTACGGTCCGGCTCGAGACCATTCCCGAGATTATCGCCAAGAAGGTTTATTACAGAGGCTCGGAAGCCACGCCGCGCGACATCTTCGACATCGCCGCCGCTGCGCGGACGCACCTGCAGGCCGTTATCGATGCCCTCCGTGCATTCCCGGAAGAGGTTTCCGGGACAAGGAAGCGGCTGGAGAGGCTGAATCCGGAGTTTGTGACGCGTGCCATCGCGCAGCTGATGATCATGTCTGACTACGAAGCGTCGGCCGCCGACAGCCTGGATAGCGCGCTCGCTGTGTTGGATGAGGTGCTGTCGTCGCTGCAAAAAACCTGACCGCCACGCTCCGCTGATCGTGTGGGGGAGGGGAGGGGGCTTTTTCTACAGCCCCGACGCCTTGGTGAGGTTGACGCGGAACCGATCGCGCCGCCGCTGATACTTGCGGGTCATCTCGGCGCTCGAGTGTCCCAGTTGCTTCTGCACGAAACGCTCGTCGACTTCGGCCGAGGAGGCCAGGCCAGCGCGGAGCGAATGGCCGGCGAACATCAGCCCGCGTTCGCCTTCGGGCAGATCTCCGCGCACACCAGCCGCCAAGGCGGTGCGCTTGACGAGGCGGGCGACCTCCTGGTCGTTCAGCCGGTTGGCACCAACAGATTTGCCTTGCCCCGTGACGCGCCGGAACAGCGGGCCATGCGCGATGCGGGCAAATTTCAGCCAGGTCTCCAGCGCCACGAGCGGGCAGGTGGCATCCGACGAGCCGCGGCCGATCTCGACCTCGCGCCAGCCGGTCTTGCCGCGCAACCGCAACAGCAGGCCCTTGTCGAGGAATTCGATCCAGCCGGAAGAATCCTCGGTCTGGTCGCGCCCGCAGTCGAGACCGACGACTTCGGACCGGCGCAGGCCGCCGGCGAAGCCGAGCAGCAGCATGGCGCGGTCGCGTAGCCCGCGCAGGCTGCCGCGTTCGAGCGTTTCCAGCATCGCGATCAGATCTTCCGGCAACACCGCCTCCTTCTGCCGGGGCGGGGCGGCGTGGGTGTTGCGGATGCCGGCCATGACGGTGGCGATATGGCGGTCCTTCCTGTCGAGCGGCTGGCCGCGCTGGGCATAGTTCCACGTTAGCGCCGACAGCCGGCGCTCGATCGTCGACACCGATTTCTTCTCTCCGGTCGCTGTGCCTGTGGCCGTGCCGGATGCGAGCGCGGTGATGTACAGCCCCACAGCCTGTGGATCGGCCGGCATGAGCGAAAAACCCTGGCGGCGGCACCAGGAGGAAAAATGTTTCCAATCGGACGCGTAGGCACGGCGCGTATTGGCGGAGCTCGCCGCCTCGACGTAATCGCGCGCGCGGCCGGCCAGCGCGTCGAGGTGTGCCGGCAGGCGCGGGGTCGAGACGACCGGAAGAGGGGAGGGGGCTTCGGCCGGCTCTTCCGGCGTGCGGCCCATCTCCAGGACGAGGTCGATGATGTCGGGCAGCTCGCTGTCTGGACAGTCGTCGGGGATCGTCCCATCGTGCTCGGTCGAGGTCGTTGGTGCGGTCCGGTCGACACCCGGCGGTGTTTCCTGTGATCGAGCGGAGCCGGGATGAATACGCTTTTCGGAGTTTTGATCGACGGTTCGGGCTGTCATTCACTTTGAATCTCTGGACTGTAGGTGTCTGATTCTTAACATTTCTCGCTCACCCTGGATCGGTGGATTCGCCCTGGTTAGGTGGATTCTTACCCTGATTTGGTGGACGAAGGCGAGGGTGACGACGGATGGCGGGCAAGCGCGACAAGTTCGTGGTCGGCGACGATTGCTGGCGGCAAGCGGTGGAGCGGGAGACCGTCATCCGGCCGCTCGTCGCAAAAGGCCCGCTGTCGCCCGCGGATGTCGGGGTTGCGTGCCGGCAGCTTGGCCTTGGCCGGGCGCGCCTTTACCAGCTGGTTCGCCGCTATCGCCACACTCCAGTGACGAGTTCGCTGCTCAGCGTCAGCCCTGGTCCCGAGAAGGGAAGACGGCTGCTGACGGAGGAAATGGAGGAACTCATCGAGACGGCGATGCGCGACACGTACCGCCGGCGAGAACGACCCACGGTGAGCGCGCTTCATGATCGGGTGTGCGAGTTGTGCCATAGGCGTGGCCTGATACCACCATCATGGAACGCCGTCCGGACCCGCGTCGATCAGGCGGACCTGCGGGCGCTGGTGCGCGACAGAGAAGGAGCCCGGGCGGCGCGTGAGCGTTTTGACCCCGTGGTGCAGGAATATCGCGCCGATCACGCGCTTCACATCGTCCAGATCGACCATACATTGGTCGATCTGTTTATCGTTGATGCCGTGCATCGTCGGCCCCTTCAGCGACCCTGGCTGACGCTGGCTATCGACATCGCAAGCCGGATGGTGGCGGGGTTCTACCTCACGTTGGAAAATCCGTCGGCGGCGTCTGTCGCGCTCTGCGTCCAGCATATGGTGATGCCGAAGGAGCCTTGGCTCGAGGCTCGGAATATTCAGGCGGCGTGGCCGGTTTTCGGGCTGCCTGACATGATCCACGTCGACAACGGCAAGGAATTCCATGGAAGGGCGCTGGCCCGAGGGACGGCAGAACACGGCATCGCCCTTGAGTACCGGCCGGTCCTGCGTCCGCACTATGGAGGCCATATCGAGCGGCTGATCGGCACGATGATGGGTGCGGTCCACCTGCTTCCCGGCACGACGTCCAGCAACGTCGCCGCGCGCGGCTCCTACGATCCGCAAAAACATGCCGCAATGACGCTCGACGAACTGGAAGAATGGCTCGCGCTTCAGATCGTCGGTCGCTACCATGCAGAGATCCACAGCAGCTTGCAGTTGCCGCCCGTCAGCGCGTGGGACGACGCTGTTGCGTCACGTCGGCACTCCCTGCGACTGCCCCATGACCGCGAGCGCTTTCTCCAGGATTTCCTGCCCTTCGAGGAGCGCAGCATCCGACGCGACGGCGTGCATCTGTTCGGACTTCGCTACTGGGACGATGTTTTGAGTCCATGGGCAGGCCGGTCTGCTCGTCGAATGCGCGTCAGATTCGATCCGCGCGACCTGTCATGCGTTTTTGTGGAAGGCCCCGACGGCACGAATTGGCCGGTCCGGTTTGCCGACCTCAGGCGCCCGCGCATTACGCTCGGCGAACACCGCATGGCCCGCGCGGAAT
The DNA here is from genome assembly GCF_029457495.1 of Chelativorans sp. AA-79. Lineage (NCBI taxonomy): Bacteria > Pseudomonadati > Pseudomonadota > Alphaproteobacteria > Hyphomicrobiales > Phyllobacteriaceae > Chelativorans > Chelativorans sp. AA-79. The sequence continues at coordinate 176,945 of NZ_CP120363.1, read as the reverse complement.
TGAAAGAGCGCGGCGTCAAGGCCGTGGACGAGCAGCTGATCTTCGACACCGTCGAACGGCAGCGGCAACTCGTCGACGCAGCCGGGCATAAGACCAGGAGCGCGCGCCGGCATGTCGAGCGTCGGGATCGATCGTTGATGGCGACGGGGGACAAAAACTTTGCCGTGCCGGACATCGCCCACGACGAAGAATGCGACACCGATTTGCCGTCGTTGGCCGTGGAGGAATGGTCTTGAGCGACTATCCGCATCTGCTGCCGACCTATCGGCCGCATGCCGCGCTTGGCGACGCCGAACGGATTGCCTGGATCCGGGCGGACCGCTGGCTGGAGACCGCCCAGGCGCACGCAGCACTGGCTAGGCTGGAGGACTTGCTGTCCTATCCCGCGCGCGACCGCATGCCCTGCCTGCTGCTTTATGGCGACACCGGCATGGGCAAGACCAAGATCATCCGCAAATTCCTGCGCGATCATCCGGCCAGTTTCGACCGCGGGACAGGCATCACCAGCATGCCCGTCGTGGCCATGCAGATGCCGGCCGAACCGCTGGAGAGGGATGTCTATGGCGAACTTCTCAGCGCGCTCGGCGCGCCGGGGCCAATGACGGACTCCACTTATCGCCTGAAGGAGGTCTGCCGGAGCCTGTTGCGCAGCATGTCCGTGCGCATGCTGATCATCGACGAGATCCACGCCATGCTTGCTGGCAGCTTCCGCCAGCAGCGCATTTTTCTCAACGTCATCCGTTTTCTCGCTAACGACCTGAAGGTCCCCCTGATCTGCGCCGGGACTAATCTGGCCCGGCAGGCGCTGCTGACCGATCCTCAGCTTGCCGAGCGTTTCGAAGCCTTCCACCTCGACCGCTGGGCCGATAATTCCCAGCTCTCCCAGCTTCTGTCGAGCCTGGGCGGGATCTTGCCGCTGCGCCGTGCGTCGGAATTGGGGACGGCTGCCGTCCGCCGAAAGGTGCTCGGTCTGACCGACGGCGTGACGGTGAGGATCTTTCGTCTGATGGAGACAGTGGCGGTCGAGGCGATCCGCAGTGGCAGCGAGTGCATCACCGTCGACAGTTTCGACGGGGACGATCTCGTCCTGCCACTTGTGACGATGACGCGCCACATGGAAAAGGGGCTCCATCCCCGTGCGAGCCGGTGACACCGATCCGCGTGCTGCCCCTCGCGCCGCGGCCATTCGACGATGAGTTGTTCTCCTCCTGGCAGGTGCGGGTGGCCTGCCGCTACGGATGCACGTTGCACGACATAGAAAGCTGGCTCGGCCCGGACGTCGCTTTCGGCGGGCGAGCCGGTTTGACAGGGCGGGACTTCGATCCCGGCCACGCAATGATCTTGCTGTGGGCCCGCGCCTGCCGAATGGATACGGCCCGACTTGCCCGGATGGCTCTACGGCAGCAGGGGCGCACCGAAGGCTGGTACGTCCACGATCGCTGGCACCAGGGCGTCTGTCCCGCCTGCCTCGACGAGGACGGTGCTGCCGGCCGGGATCACTATCTTCGCGGCGTGTGGTCTCGGGTCGAAGCAATTGTCTGTTTTCGGCATCTGATCCCGCTGCAGGACACGTGTCGGCATTGCTTTGCCCGCACGGGATTCCGCTTCGATTGCCGAGAGGGGAGGGGGCGTCTGGTCTGCGGAATCTGTTCGGCTCCCGTGTCTTTCGGGCGTGCTGGCATGGCCGTTTCGGGGCGACAAAGCTTCCTGCTTGAACTCGCCGAGACCGTGGCGTTGGCCGTCGACAAGGAGCCACAGGGCGCGATGGCCGGCAACATCATGCGCGCCGCGCGGCTGTTGTGGTCGCCGTCGCAGCCGGACGGGAAGCCATTCATCGCATGGATGGGAAAGCCGCGCCCGAGCGCCCAAGACATGCCGGTCGATTGCACCGAGCCGCTCGCCACCGCTGGATTGTCAGGCCGCATGCTGACCCTGTTCGGGATCGCCCGGCTGCTGGACTTGGCCGATGCCAGAAGCCGCATCGGGCCGCCGCCCGTCTTTCTGGCGGAAAAATTCGCGCAAGACGATCTGGCGCCCTCTGCCGCGCGCCGGGTCGTGCGTCGGCCGCAGAATGTCGAGCGCCCCGTCGTGACGTACAAGCCGCGCTCGGACGCCGAATATCGCGCATTGGCCGACGAGATCCTCGCCAGCGCTGAATGGAAGGCCATGCAGGGCGCTGACCGGGCTGTGCGAGAGCACGCGCTGGCGCGCCTCATGACCGACGCGCTGGATCGGGCACCACGAGCCCGAGCCGACGCGCCCGGTCCAGCAGCGCCTTGACCGAGGAGGGTTGCCATTGGCGCCCGCCACGCGGCGTGCGTTCGTGCATCCGTTCCAGCTGGGCGCCGATCTCGAGCAGGGTAAGGTCCGGGTCGGCGATCGCGATACCGGCGACGAGGGTCATCAACCGGTCCTCCGGCGGCCGGCGCGGGGCGCGTTTGATCAGCGCGGGCTCGGCGATGCGCTCGCGCACCAGCCGATGCACCGCGCGCCGCAGCCGCTCGATCGTCCAGTCGTGCCCTTTTCGGTTCAACACCCGCACCACGTCGTCCCAGCTGTGTTGAGGCCGCAAGCGGCGCACGGTCGGAAGCCAGGTTTGCGCCGAGGTGATGAGATCGTCGATGTAGGCGCGCTGGCGTGCCGCGGATATCGCCCGGACGGCTTCGGGGCGGCGTTCGCGAAGCCCGGGATTGCCGGCCAGCCGGCCGCGCGCTTTGGCCGCCTTCATGCCCGCCTTGGTGCGTTCGGCGATCAGCGCGCGCTCGAGCTGGGCGACCGCCCCGAGCACTTGTAGCGAGAACATGCCCTGTGGCGTCGAGGTGTCGATCGGGTCGCGCAGCGAGCGGAAGTGTGCGCCGCGCGCCTCCAGTTGCTCGATGACCTCCAGCAAGTGACTGACGGAGCGGGCGAGACGATCGAGCCGCACGACGACGAGAACGTCGCCGGCGGCGATCTCGCGTATCAGCTTGCCCAGCACCGGCCTTGAGCGCGAGGCGCCGGATCCATGCTCCTGGTGAACGACGCGGCAGCCGCTGGCCTTGAGTTCGTCGACCTGGGCATCGTTGAGCTGGTCCTCGGTCGAAACCCGTGCATAGCCGATCAGGCGGCGCGGAAGGGGAGGGGAGAGGGGCTGGGTGCGTGGACTGGCCATTTGAGTGTCATTTGTCAAAGTTAGCTTCAATGCGGAACGCAGAAAATCAATACCTTAGCGATGGCCATGGTCACACCCGTCGGCCCCTGATTCCCCATAGTTGTCTTCACTATATAGCATAAATTGCCCATACTTCCCTTCAATGTCTGCGATTCGGGTGGCGCGTGAGAGAGGGCCTTTGGCAGAGCTGAAGGAAGATGCTGATCGGATTGCCGAACGCGGTACGCTTTCGCTGTCCGCCCAGGCACGACAGGAGGCGCAACGCCGCTATCCCGTGATAGCGCCCCTGGCGGCCCAGGAAGTTGTCTCAGCCGTCGATGCGCGAGCCGCAGCCGATCTTTTGGGGATCAGCTCTCGAACCATATACGCACTCGTCGCTCGTTTCCGGGCATCGGGTGGAGTGATGAGTTCTCTGGCTCCGGGAAAGCCATCCGGCGGCCGAGGCAGATCGAGAATGCCGGCCCGCGTCGACGACATTGTCACCGCTGCAATCTACGACACCTACCTGACGCGGCAAAAGCGTCGGATCGTTCGGCTCGTCGAGGAAGTTCAACTTCGCTGCAAGAAGGCCGGATTGGTGGCTCCATCCGCGAAAACCATCCGCCGCCGTCTTGAGACTATTCGCGCCGAAGAGGTTGCCCGCCGCCGTGAGGGCCCAGGCAGCACTTCCGCACGACGGTTGACCTCGGCAGCCGGACATGGACCGATATCGCACGCACCTCTTGATGTTGTTCAAATCGACCACACGCCGATCGATATCATCCTGGTGGACGAAGTCAGCCGCTTGCCGGTCGGGCGGCCGTGGCTGACGGTGGCGATTGACGTCTATAGCCGTTGCATCACCGGCTTTCTGGTCTCGTTCGAAGCCCCATCGGCCACCAGCGTTGGATTGTGCCTCGCTCACACCGGCATCGAGAAGCAATCTTATCTCGAAGGTCTCGGTCTGGATACCGAGTGGCCCATCGCCGGTATTCCGCGTCTCCTGCATCTCGACAACGCGGCGGAGTTTCATGGCGAAGCTCTTGCACGCGGTTGTCAGCAGCATGGGATCGACCTGGAGTACCGTCCGAAGGGCCAACCGCATTTTGGCGGCGTGATCGAACGCCTGATCGGCACATTGATGGGCCTGGTGCACGATCTGCCGGGTACGACGTTCTCGAATCCGGCCGAACGTGGGACCTATGACAGCGACGCTGCAGCGGTTCTGACCCTGTCCGAACTGGAGCATTGGCTGGCTCTGGCGATCACCGGTCGATATCATCAAGAGGTCCACGAAGGGATCATGGAACCGCCGCTGGCACGGTGGAAGCGCGGCATTGCCGAGCATGGTGCCCCGCGAGCAGTCGGCAATGGCCGGGAATTTCTGGTCGATTTCCTTCCGGTGGTGCGACGAACGATCCAACGGGATGGCTTCACGCTCGACTACATCACCTACTATTCCGACGTTCTGCGCCCATGGATCGCAAACCGGGATCGCTGCCGATCCTTCCTGATCCGCCGCGATCCCCGCGACCTGTCGCAGATTTTCGTGCTCGAGCCAGACGGCCGCAGCTATGTGAAAGTGCCCTGCCGGCGTCTGGAGCGGCCCGGAATCTCGCTTTTTGAGCATCGCCAGGCCGTTCGAATGATCAAGGCTGGCGGTCGGGCCGAGGTCGATGAAGAGGTTATCTTCAGGACGGTAGAGCAGCAGCGCGGGCTGGTGAAAGCCGCGGCACGGAAATCCAGAGCGGCGCGGCGGCAGTTGGCGCGACAGACTCCAACCCCCGAGGCGCCGGTGGATTGTGTGGTTGCTCTGCCGACCATCGGAAATGAAAGCGACGGTGATGATCTGGCTACCGTCCCACCGCCATTTCCGGTGGAAAAATGGTGACAACGGATCTCAACCACCTTGCTCCAGACCTGCGAACGGTTGCCGCGGAAGACGACGCCCAAAGAATTGCGTTCATCCGGGGGCAGTGGTGGATTGGCTATCCCCATGCACAAGCCGCACTCGATCTACTTCGCACGGCCATAGAGAACGAGCCCGGACGCGTTCGACCGCAGTGCTTTCTCCTGCTGGGGCCGACCAACAACGGAAAATCGATGATTGTCGAGAAGTTTCGACGGGATCATACGCCAGCGGCCTTGCCCGGCCGTGACGAGGAAGACATTCCCGTTGTCGTCGTGCAGATGCTGACCGATCCGGGTGTTGCGCGGTTCTACCAGCATCTCCTGGAGGTCCTGGGAGCGCCGGTCCGGAGAACCGCCCGCAAGCATGATCTCGAGGCGCAGGCGTTGTCCATTCTCAAAAGGGTGGGCACCAAGGTCCTCATCATTGACGAGCTGCACAACATTCTCGCCGGTACGTCGCCGGCGCAGCGTGAGTTCCTCAATTTGCTGCGTTTCCTCGGCAACGAATTGCGGATCCCGGTCGTGGGGGCAGGGACCCGGGACGCCTACCTCGCCATCCGTACCGATCCGCAGCTTGAGAACCGGTTCCATCCGATCATCCTGCCGGTATGGGAGGAGGGTGACGAGCTCAGCCGGCTGATCCAGAGTTTTGTGGCGACGTTTCCGCTTCGAAAACCCTCATTTCTCAACTCGGCCGACCTGCAGCGCTGGGTCTTGGCTCGCACCGGCGGGACAATCGGCGAAATCGCTGCTCTTCTGCGTTCGGCGGCTGTCGCTGCGGTGGAAAGTGGAGAGGAGGCGATCAATCAGCGGTCACTCCAACTGATGAAATATTACGGTCCGGCAGAGCGGCGGCGCCTGACTGAGAAGCTGCTGACCTGACGATGGCGACGAGGCTGCCAATACATCCTCAGCCATTGCCGCTAGAAGCTCTGTCGTCATGGCTATGGCGGCTCGCAGATGCATATGACATGGGCGCCGGCGAATTCGCTGAGGCCGCCTTGAGGATCAAGAGGCTGGATATCCGGCTGGTCGATTTCTGGCCATCCGCCGCCTTGATCAGGAAGCTGGCGGAACGCACCGGTGTGGCTTCCGGTCGAATCCGGGCAATGACAATGGCGGCCTACGTACCCTATCTGCTGGACAGGCTGGCGCCGCAAAATGACATCTTTCCCTCCTATTGTTGTCAATTCGGTGCTTTCGAAAACCCAGCCCTGCGGGTGCGCCCGGTGCGGGATGCTTGGTGGCTCCCTTGGCTTTCCGGAGATCTCGCCGGCGGTAAGATGATCGGATGCATTGACTGCCTGCGGAGAGATAGGCAGAGGTTTGGCCGTCTACACTGGCGAGCGAACTGGATGGCGAGTTGTCCGGAGCATGGCGTCCTGCTGCAGGCTGCCAGTCCCGCCGAGCAATCCGAATATCCAGTTCCCCAAGAAGCTGCTGCAGAACTCGCCTCGCTCGACGGCCTGACCCTGCAGGCCATTACGAAGGGCAGGGTACAATTGCCTGGTGGCCGCAATGTTCACGGTGGTCTTTGGCTTCGCGTTCTACGAGGCGTGATTGATGAGATCTGCCGGCCGCGTCGCATGAAGGATCCGGCACGCCCGAAGATCGAGGCGGCGTGGGCGGCTGCAGGTCTGCCCTATCGCCACGCCGTGGGGCGCTGGGGCATTTACGAGAAGCTGGGTCGCCTCGAGCGGGCCAACGTCTTGAAAGTCGCGGCATTGGCCTTGCAGCCGCTGATCCGGGCGGGGTTCAAGCCGGTGAAGATATCAGCAGGCCCGTCGGTGACCGGAGCATCACGCGCCGGCGTCCTCTCTCGGGATTTCGAGCAAATATCGGTCCAAATCGAAAAGATCACCATGCTCGCCCGTGAAAACGCCGATGTTGCGATCGATCTGCGTCGGATGCTCAATCATCAGCCACGCAGCGCACGGTTCGTCGCTCAAACTGACGAAACCCTCGAAAGCCTGGGAATTCCAGTGCTGGCACCGCTTCTGGTTGCTGGGGCGCTCGACTGCGCCGGTCACCCCTACTGAAGACAGCTTTGTCCTGTCAGTGCAGTCCACTGTGACAAATGACAGCCTGAGAGCCGCATTGAAGCCGAATTTACAAACATAGAAGATACGGATAACCGATCGGATGAACGCATCTCAGTAGCCCCGAGTTGCATAATGATTTCTTAGCTTGACATAGGTGAAATCAAAACGTAAATTGCGGGCAGGAGCACGAACATGAGCGAGAACGTCGTCTACCTGCATGGCCAGCCAAAACCGGTCGGTCACTTTTTGCGCCTGGGAACAAGCGGTCACCGGCAGCTTGAGACACTGTTGGGCTCGGGGAAGATGATGGTTCACCGTGCTGTCGTGGAAGCGTCGGCGGCGCTCAGGCAGCACGATCTTCTTACCGCCCTTTCGGATGCCGGCGGCGAACTGATCCTGGATACCAACGTCGCCGAACTCTCGTCGATCGGCCGATTTGGAGGCGCGGCGAGGGCGGCGCCTTGGGCAAATCCGGAGAGTGTCTTGACGGCGGATGATCTGCGACCGAACGCGGACCGGGACGTCATCGGACAAATAGCCCGCTTTGCGGTGAAGTACGGCTTTCATGCCGTGCAGGCACCCTCGCATGTCCTTAACGGCTCGACGGACCAGCTCTTTGCACTCGACTGCGAGGCGACCGCCGCGCTGCGCCGCGCGCTTGACGCTGAAGGGGGCAAGCACATCGGCATCGACTACTCGTTGATGATCAAGAATGCGTCCCTTCGTGATCCTGCTCAGCGCAGAGCGTTCATAGCGGCACTGAAGAATGTGCCGTTCGACAATTTGTGGTTCCGCATCTCCGGCTTCGGCGCTGACGCCACCCCGATGGGATTGCGGCGGTACATCGCCGCGATGATGGATTTTCATAGGCTGGAAGTTCCTATTGTCGCCGATGGTGTCGGAGGCCTTGTGGGCGTCGCCATCGCCGCTTTCGGCGCTGCCGGCGGGATTTGCCATGGCGTTGCGGAGAAGGAACGCTTCGATGCCAGCGATTGGGCGAAGCCGCCTCAAACCGGCGGCGGCGGGCGTGAGAAGCGGGTGCTGATCGGCGGTCTCGATCGCCTGCTCAGCGTGAAACAGGTCGACGCCTTAATGGCGGCACAGGGGGCCAGGTCCTTGCTGAGCTGCCACGATCGGTCTTGCTGTCCGAATGGTCTGAGCGACACGTTGAAGGATCCGAAGGCGCACTATCTACGCCAGCGCGCGCGTCAGATCGGAGAATTATCATCGGTGCCGGAGACACGGCGTCCGCAACACTTCCTTGAAAAAGAGCTGGCGGCCGCAGGGCGGGTCGCGCGGTTGGCTGCGAAGCTCAAGTTATCGGATGAAGGCTTGTCTAAGCTTCTGCAACGCAGTAGCGACCGGCTGGAAAAGATGCATGCGGTGCTGGAATCCTTGAACGGCACGATTGCCGGCCAGCCAAGGGCACCCGTTCCACCGCGGCGACAGGGGAGGGGTGCGAGCGTAGCTTCGCACCGCAGGTAAATGACATGAGCACAGCTGTAGCACGAATTCTGGACGATCTTCGGTCTCGGGGAGGCCTGCAGGGCAAGGACATCGCCAACATTGTCGATGTGTCGACCGCAACTGTGTCGCGGTGGTCGCACGGCAACGGCTCTCCAAATCTTCGAACCCAGACGGTCATTGCCGATCTGCGGTACGTTGTTGACCGCCTGTCTGACTTTTACACTGCCGATGAAACCCGACTTTGGCTGCATTCACGCCATCCGCTTCTCAACAATGAGCGGGCGATCGATCTCATTAACGCGGATCGTACCCAGGAAGTCCTAGCGGTGATCGAACGCCTCGACGCCGGCGCCTACATCTGAGGCGGCGCGTGGAGCGACGAGCGCGAGATCTCGAACTGCTTGACCTGCTTGACACGCACAAGGGCGTGTCATTCGAGGGGGATGTCTGGCGTATTGTCCGCGAGGAGCGCGAGCCGCTGCTTGGCTATCCAGCTGGTGCCCGCTGGGATCCGGGCTCGTTCGATGTGCTCTATACCTCGCTGGAGCGGGAAGGTTCGCTTGAGGAGATCCACTTTCATTTAAGCCGCCAGCCCGTCTTTCCTTCCAAAATTCGATCGGTCCTCCATCGGATCTCGGTCCGCACCAAAAGGACGTTACGGATAGCCAACCTGACCGAGTTGAAGGCACTTGGGGTAACGCCGGAGACCTATGGCTCTCTCTCCTATGAGCGCACGCAGGAGATTGGAGATGTGGCCGCCTTCCTCGGATTCGATGGCATTCTGGCGCCAAGCGCGCGATGGCCGTGTCAGAACCTCGTTCTCTTCACAGAGCACTTCAAACCGGCGGATCTCAGTGTCGTCAGCTCGGAGCCGGTCGATTGGGACGACTGGAAAAGGCGAAGAGACTCGGAACGAAAACAACGAGAGCGCACGTCCTGATCCGGCCCGGGGGAGGGGAGGGGAGTTTTAAAGCCCCGACGCCTTGGTAAGGTTGACCCGAAACCGGTCACGCCGGCGCTGGTATTTGCGGGTCATCTCGGCGGAGGCGTGGCCGAGTTGTTTTTGCACGTAACGCTCATCGACCTCGGCCGAGGAGGCGAGGCCGGCGCGCAGCGAATGCCCGGAAAACAGCAGTTCGCGCTCGCCTTCGGACAGATCGCCGCGCACGCCGGCGGCCAGCGCGGTGCGCTTGACCAGACGGGCGACCTCCTGGTCGTTGAGCCGCTCGGCGCCGACCGCCTTGCCCTGGCCAGTGACGCGGCGGAACAGCGGCCCATGGGCGATGCGGCCGAGCTTCAGCCAGGTCTGCAGCGCCACGACCGGGCAGGTGGCGTCGGAGGAGCCGCGCCCGATCTCGACCTCGCGCCAGCCGGTTTTGCCGCGCAGCGTCACCAGCACGCCCTTGTCCGGGAAGAATTCGATCCAGCCGCGACCGTCCTCGGTCTGATCGCGGCCGACATCCAGCCCGACGATCTCGGAGCGGCGCAGGCCACCAGCGAAGCCGAGAAGCAGCACGGCGCGATCCCGCAGGCCGCGCAGGGTGCCGCGATCCAGCGTTTCCAGCATGGCGATCAGATCTTCGGGCAGCACCGCCTCCTTCTGCCGGGGCGGGGCGGCATGCTTGTTGCGGATGCCGGCCATGACGGTCGCGATATGGCGGTCCTTCCTGTCGAGCGGCTGGCCGCGCTGCGTATAGTTCCACGTCAGCGATGACAGGCGGCGCTCGATCGTCGAGACGGAGTTCGGCTTCTTTTCGCCGGTCGCCGTTCCGGACGCGCAGGCGGTGATGTAGAGCCCGACGACCTGTGGATCCGGCGGCAGGGGATCAAGATTTTGACGCCTGCACCAGGCGCAAAAGTGCTTCCAGTCGGCGGCGTAAGCGCGGCGCGTGTTGGCCGAGCTCGCGGCCTCGACATAATCGCGTGCGCGGCCGGCGAGCGCATCGAGATGCGCCGGCAGTCGAGGATTGGCGACGGCCGGAAGAGGGGAGGCGGCTTCGGCGGACGGCTCTTCCGGCGCGCGGCCCATCTCCATGACGAGATCGACGATGTCGGGCAGGTCGTCGGAATCCGCCGCGGCGGGTTCGGCCGACACCCGCGCGGCTGAAACATTGTCCGCCGGCCCCGTGCTGTGGGACGGTTCCGAGGGTCGCTCGGCGCTATTTTTGGGCTTCTGCTCGACGACAGGGGCTGTCGCTCGCGTTTCGTCAACGGACGACAACTTATTGATCTGGCGCGAATCATATTTGGAGTTCATTGCCGGATTCTAGCCGAATCAGCGGATTTTTGTAACATTCGAGCGGACGAACTTTACGGCGAGGCCGCTGTGGTTCACGGGCCCGACAAGGACACGGTCGATGATGCCGCCTGGAATGAGGCGGTTGCAAGGGAGATCGTGATCCGAAGGCTCGTTTCGCTCGATAGCCCAAGCCGATCCGATTTCTTCCGGGCTTGCTGTGAGCTCGGCCTCAGGCGAACCCGACTTTACGAGCTGATCAGGGCTTATCGGGAGCATCCGGTCACGAGTTCGCTGCTGCCGCGTCCGGCGGGCACGAGAAAAGGCAGCCGCCGGTTGCCGGACGAGACCGAAGCGGTAATCGCCGAAGCGCTCCGGGACTTCTACAAGACGCGCCAGAAACCAAGCATCAGTCGGCTGCAGAAGGAGATCCGCGGGCTCTGCCGCTCGCGTGGCGTGCGCGCACCATCCTGGCATGCGGTGAAGGCGCGGATCGTGGCCACGGACCCCGCCGAACTTACCAGGGCACGGGAAGGCTCGAAGGCAGCACGCGATCGCTTCCGGCCGGTGCCGGGAGAATATACCGCCGAGTGCGCGTTCGACGTAGTCCAGATCGACCACACGCTGGTCGATGTCATTGTCGTCGATCGCCGATATCGCCGGCCACTGCAGCGGCCGTGGCTGACGCTTGCCATCGACATCGCGAGCCGCATGATCGCGGGCTTCTACCTGACGCTCGAGGCGCCGTCGACGGTCTCGGTGGCGCTCGCGATCCAGCACCTCGTGCAGCCAAAAGAGGCCTGGCTCGCAGGGTGGGGATCGATGCGGAATGGCCGATCTCCGGGGTTCCGGACGCGATCCACGTCGACAACGCCAAGGAATTCCGGTCGCGCGCGCTGCGGCGCGGCGCCGAGGAATATGGCATCGACCTCATCCACCGTCCGGTCGCCACGCCCCACTATGGCGGGCATATCGAGCGGCTGATCGGCACCATGATGGGCGCCGTCCACCTCCTGCCTGGCACGACCTTCAGCGACATCGACGAGCGCGGCGGCTACGATTCGGACGCCAATGCAGCGATGACGCTCGATGAACTGGAGCGATGGATGGCGCTCGAAATCACGCGCTATCACGCCGATCGGCATGGAACGCTGGGGATTCCGCCGCTTGCAGCATGGCATGAGGCCGCGGCCCGCCGTGTCAGGCCGGTGCGTCATCCCTATGATCTCGCGGGTTTCATGGTCGATTTCCTGCCCAGCGTGGAGCGGCTGGTGCGGCGTGATGGCATTCACCTGTTCGGTCTTCGCTACTGGGATGACGTGCTGAGCATCTGGGCCGGCCGGCTCGATCGGCCGCTGCGCGTTTCCTACGATCCGCGCGATCTTTCGAAAGTTTTCGTGCGTGCTCCGGACGGTATGCGCTGGCCGGTCCGCTTTGCCGATCTGCGGCGCCCGCCGATCACGCTCGGCGAGCATCGCCGCGCCCGGACCGCCCTGCGGGAGCGCGGTCTGGCGCTGGTCGACGAGCAGCTGATCTTCGAGACCATCGAGGCCCAGCGCGTACTGGTCGATGAGGCGACCTTGCGCACCAAGGCGGCGCGGCAGCTGGCGGAGAAGCGTGAGCGCGCGCTCGGCTCTGCCGCTTCAAACAAATCGCCCGCACCAAACGAGCCCAAGCAAGCTGAGGACGACCGGCCGATCGATTGGAGCAAGGTCCCCGTCTATGCCGTCGAGGAATGGTCGTGAGAGGGGAGGGGACCTACGAGCACCTCGACGAGTGCTACCGCCGCTCTGCCGGGCTGCCTGACGAAGAGCGCATTGCCTGGATCAAGGCAGACCGCTGGATTGGTTTTGAGCAGGCGGAAGCCGCGCTCGTCCGTTTGAATGCGTTGCTGGCCTATCCGCCGCGCGACCGCATGCCTTGCCTGCTGATCTATGGCGACACCGGCATGGGCAAGACCAAGATCGTCCGCAAGTTCGAGCGCGCGCACCCGGCCACTTTCTGCCAGTCGACCGGCGTTACGAACAGACCGGTCGTCGTGGCGCAGGTACCCTCGGAGCCGGTCGAGCGCGACCTTTATCGGGAATTGCTGGCCAGTCTGCAGGCTCCGGCGCTCGTCGGCGGAACGCTTGCCCGTGAGAAGGACATCTGTCGTTCGCTGCTACGCACCGTCGGCGCCAGGATGATCGTGCTCGACGAGGTCAACGGAATGCTGGCGGGAACCTACCGGCAACAGCGGATTTTTCTGAATGCGCTGCGGTTTCTCGCAAACGATTTGCGGATTCCTCTGGTCTGCGCCGGCACCGATCTGGCGCGCCAGGCCTTGCTCACCGACGCGCAGCTCGCCGAGCGCTTCGAGGCGTTTCACCTAAAGCCCTGGAAGAACGATCACGCCTTGGCGCGGCTTTTGAAGAGCCTGGCCGGCATTCTGCCGCTACGCGCGCCTTCTGACCTCGAAAGCGCCGCGGTTCGTGAACGGATCCACATGCTCACCAGCGGCGTCACTGCGCGGATTTTCCGGCTGATCGAAACGGCGGCCGAGGAGGCGATCCGGTCGGGACGGGAACGGCTCGACCTGCTGAGTTTTGGAGACGAACTCGTGCTACCGCTTGTGTCGATGACGCAATCGGCACGCCGGCGGATGCCGCTGGCGGCGGCCGGGTGATGGGGCCGGGTCGTCTGCCTGTCGCGCCGCGGCCCTATCGCGACGAGTTGCTGTCATCCTGGATGGCGCGGGTGGCGTGCCGCTATGGCCTTACGGGGCAGGAGTTGGCCGGTCATTTCGCCCACGACGGCAGTTGCTATTCGTCGCCCTTGTCGATCGACGACAGGACGTTAGCACAGGATCAGACGAGGGTGTGGGCGCAGGCGTGCGGTGTCGACCCCGAGCGACTGCAACGCCTGGCTTTGAGCAGGCGCTATCCGCGACGTCCGCGATCATGGTACGCGAGCCGGGGGCCGGAATGGACACCGATGACAGTGACCGGGTCGACCCCGGTCTGTCTCGCCTGCTTCGCTGCCGATCAATCCGCGGGGCGCGACGGCTATTTGCGAGCCGGATGGATGCTCGCGGAACGCTGCATCTGCCCGGTTCATGGCGAGTTGCTGCACGATCACTGCGTGTCGTGCCACCGGCGTCTTTCCGTGGCTTTTCGCCTGCTTGAAGGCCGCGCGCAGCCTGTCTGCAGCTATTGCGGACTGATTCTGACCGATGGGGGAGGGGAGGGCGATCGGCCGCACGATTCCGCCCTCGTGGCGACGGCGCTGGCCACCCAGCAGCGGATCGCGGCGAGCGTCAACGGTAAAAATCCCGAGCAGGAGCAGTTCGAGAAGGCGCTTGCGAACCTCTGGGCGCCGCTCGATCATCCGGCCGCCGCGCGGCCGGTGCTGGCGCTGTGGTTCAACGAAGTGGGCTGGCGCTGCCCCAATGTCGTCCGGCATGCCGTCGGCGCCAAAACTCCGCTCGGCCTGTTGCCGGTACGGTGGCGCGTCGTCACGCTGCTGGCTCTCGACGATGTTTTCGGCCCTGAACTGCGCGTCGACGGTACGCTGCCGCCTGCCGCCGCGCATCTGGTGCGGCGGGCCGCGCCACGACAGATACGCCTCTCAAGCTCAAGCCGACGGTCGCACGTTCAGCAGCAGCGCTCGGCGGCCGAATACGAGCGCCTGGCCCGTCAAATTCTGGCGGATCCGCGCTGAATCGCAGCGGAAGAGCTGCCTCGGCGAAAGCGGGAGTGTGTTCGGGCGCGCCTGATCGATGCTGCGCTTGCCGAAAACTCGGCGGCGGCGCCCGGGGTGGGACTGCCGCCCCAGCCGCGCTGCGATGCGCAGGCGATTCAGATATCGTGAGACTACACGCCATGTTGCGTAGTCTCACGAAATCCGATTCAGCCAGTCTCACAATGGTGCGCGAGATTTCGAGCGCAGGCACGATTGACGTCGATTTCGGGCATTCTGCTCGACGAGAAAGACTGTCCGCGGCCGCTGTCCGGGAAATGGCCGCGAACCCGGTCCGCTCAATGGATGCGAATTCTCGTCGATCTGACGCCTGAAGGAGGCCGTCCGGCGATGAAAAGCGAGCCACAGAGGCCATTTCCTCTATAAAGACCAAAACGAACGATAATGCAACGTTATCACTCGTTATTTATCCGCGACAGGCGCGGCGGATTGTGGCCTTTACGGTTGCAAAAAGCGCCGCCATCATTCATCGTGTTTCGATGTTTCTGCGTCCGAAACCCTCGCTGCTTCGCCACGGCGCCCTTCCCGGCTCTGCTTCGGCCGTGCCGATGGCGGCGGTGCCGGCCTGGTTGCGCAGGGCCGCCCCGGAGGCGCAAAGCCTTGCCGGAAACGGCGTAGGGCTAAATGCCCTTGAGGATGTCGCGCTCGTCTCCGGCGCCGCCATCGGTGCGCTCGATGCGGTAGTCCGCCGGCAGGAGCGGTGGGCCGGCGCCTGGAGGCAGCGCCTGGCACTGTCGGCGGCCGCGATAACGGCAAAGCAGGCTGGCCGCATCGAGAATGAAGCGGCGCTGCGCGATGCCGTGCTGCTCACACGACCGGGCGACAATGTCGGGCCCGCCGGTCGTTTGCTGCTCGCCTGGCGTCGGCTGGCGGCACGGCCCGCGGCGGAACTTTTGACGGAGAAAAACCTCGCTGCGGTGCTGGAAGAGTTCGGCCACGCCCCGGACGATGCGGTGCTCAGCGATCTGGCGGATGATGTCCGGCAACTCGGCGCCGGTATCGGAATGGTCGGCATGCTGACCGGCGCGTTCATCGCCACCGAACGACACGATTTCGGACGCGCCTTCGGATGCTGGCTCGCCGACGCCCTGCAGGCGCAACGGCTGGGTTGGGCACATGCTATGCCGCTATTGGGCGCCGAAGCAGCCTTGGGCATGGGTTCCGGTCGCCCGCGTCGCATCACGGCCGCCCTTGCGGCAACTGGTATCGAGGCTGGCTCCGATCTGGCGAAAAACCTGCTCGCCGCTCAGGTTCGTTCCGCGCTGCGCGCCATCGATCTTTTCGTGGAGTTCGAGCGCCGGGCAGACCGGCTGCTTGCCGTTGCGCCGAAACTCCGGGCCAAGGCGGCGGACGCCGTTGTCGAAAGGCTCCTGTCAGACGATGCGATCGTCGCCTCGCAAAAGATCGCGGGCATGAGCGACCGTGGCCTGCGTCGCCTGTTCGACCGGCTGGTCGAGCTCGGCGCCATCCGCGAGCTGTCGGGCCGACCAACCTTCCGCATCTACGGGCTCTAGACACAATGGCTGAGGGCGCAACGAAGGGGCGAAGGGGAGGGCAGGGAGGCGAAGGCCGATCAGGCGAACGACGATCAGCTGACCAGCGCCCAGGAGACCGCCTGTTTGACAGGGAGCTGGATCATCTGCCGCCCGAGGCGCGCTGGCGGGAATGGATGCATCGGGTCGAAGCAACGATCTTTGCGGCGAGCGAACCGGTCACGCGCGAAACGCTGGCCCGCATCGTCGGAAAAAGCTGCAGCATCGATCTGCTGATCGACGATATTCGCGAGGAACTGCGCGGGCGCCCCTATGATCTGGTCGCCGTCGCAGGTGGGTGGAAGCACCTCACCCGCCCGGTCTATGCCGACGCCATCCGAAGTGCATTTGGCACTGCCGCCGGCGGCAATGGGCGTGCCGGAGACCTGACGCAGTCGGAGGTGTTGGTGCTGATGTGTATCGCTTATTTCCAGCCGATTACGCGCGGAGAACTGTCGTCGTTTTTTGGGAAAGAAGTTTCGCGCGACGTGATCGGCCATCTGCGCGGCGCCGGCTTTATCGCCTCCGGGCCGCGCAGCCCGACACCCGGTGCGCCTTACACCTACGTCACGACCAAAGAATTTCTGCTCGAGTTCGGCCTCGACACGTTGCGCGACCTGCCGGATTTCGAGGCGCTCGAAGATGCCGGGCTGCTTTCAAAGGAAAAGCTGCTGTCGGGAGATATCCCGGTCGGTCTGGCGAGCGGAGAGGACAACGGTGAAGAACAACCAGAAGACGATATCGTCGAGGACAAGCTATCTTGAGCGGATCGTTGCTGTTATGGCCAGGATGACTAGGCAGAAACGTTCGCATTCCTGAGAAGGAAAAGTTTTGCTCAGACTGAAGGTCTTCCCGAACATGCAAGGATCCTGGGCAGTTTTTCGTGCTCCGTTGCAGCGCCTCTCGCACGAGGTTGTGTTTGGCCTCCAGCTACTTGCCGTCGGCGTCTCGCTTTCAGCCTGTGCAAGCCAGCCGGGTCCCGAAATTTTGGAGCCGGTGCAAGCCCAGGCCGACGGAGCGCAGATCGTCACCGTCTACACAGCAACCACCCGCGCCAGGGAGGCGCCCGGCGTCACCCGGTTCACTGGCGAACGCGCGCGGCAGACGAATTACGCCACCTTCGACATCTCGCTGCCGCCTGGCAGGCAGCCGGGGAAAATTGACTGGCCACGGAATCGACCGGATCCGTCAAGGACGGTCGCGGTCGTCGATCAGCATGGTTTGGACGAGCGCGAGTTTCTCGCGAGACTCTCGGCCTCGGCGCGATCGACGCAAGGCGAGGTCTCCCTCTTTGTGCATGGCTACAACCAGAATTTCCAGCAGGCGCTCTTCCGGCTTGCGCAGATGGTCGGGGACAGCCAGCAGGAAACTTCATCCATATTGTTCGCATGGCCCTCGCAGGCCACGGTTGCAGGGTATGTCGCCGACCGCGACGCAGTTATCTATTCGCGCGACTATCTCGTGGAGATGCTCGCCGCCCTTGCCCGCGATCGCAATGTATTTAAGATCAATCTTTTCGCACATTCGATGGGCGGCCTGCTGACGGTCGAGGCGCTGCGGCAACTGCGTCTGACAGGCCAGGATCGTGTTCTCGACCGTCTTCAGGTGGTGCTCGCCGCACCCGACATTGACGCTGACGTGTTCCGTGCCCAGATGAACGTCGTCGGCCCGATGGAGATGCCGTTGATCGTACTCGTTTCGCCGGACGACCGAGCCCTTCTGGTTTCGCAGCGTCTGGCGGGGCAGCACGAGCGCGTGGGCGCTCTCGATGTCAACGATCCGCGCGACAAGCCAATGTTGCCTTCATAGATATTTCCTCTCTCGACACGTTGGATCCCCTGAACCACAACCGCTATGCGCTTGTTGCCTCGATTTACGCGCGACTCGAGGAAACGGGAGACTTGAACGCGGGACAACCGCTTCGGCGGGCCGGCGCTTTCGTCTTCAAATCAATTGGTTCGACAATCTCAAGCCCATTCGTTCTCGTTGGAAAGGCGCTGGCCGGCGATTGAGACACCGTGCGAAGGCGAGGGACATCGCAATTGTGAGGGTAATGAGCCCTGCGGAAGTTATGGTTAGACCAGTGTGCGCGCGCGGATCTGAACCGGGATTGATATGCTCAGCTTGCTCGTTCAGTGCCGAGAGTAGCAAGCGACTTCAATCGCCCAATTGGCCGGCAGGCGCTTCAGCGCGTGGCGCGAACTGATATGACCGCCCTGCGCATGATCCGGGAAGGTGTCCTTGCCGGAAAGCAGCACTGCAAGGGCGCGCCCTGGATTATCAGCCGCAAGGACGTCGAAGCCCCAAGGGGCGCTCCCGGTTTCACGAGACCATACTTCGCGATAAATCCCGCCAAACTTCGAGCAGTAAACGCCCCTCGACTGAAACCGAAAATGAAAATCTCGTCTTCCGGATTGTATTGGCCCACAAGCCACTCATAGGCGTCAATGACATTGGCCGCGACGCCCTTGCCGAATATCCCGCCCCAAAGTCCATTCACGCCAATATTATAGTGGGTGACCTGGGGGACCCCATCTCGCCCATGCGCTGCACACAAAGCGGCAAGACGCCAGACGTTCGTGTTGCTCTTCGTATTATTCCACGTTCCGTCAAGGAAGATCGCAATGCGCTTCCTTGGGGAGCGCACGCTTGCATTCGACATCGGCGCGCCTCGCTAAGTAGAATCGTCCACTGAGACTACCACGGCGCGGTGGCCGAGCGTGTTCCAGATTTTCACTTTGGGAGCTTGATTGCGATAACCAGCCGGTCGCCAAAGCTATCCTAGAGAACTTTCGCAATTCAGGGCGAAGCCGCCGTTTTGATCGCGCTCCCGAGGTGTGAAATGTTCACGCTTCATGCCTCAAGAGTCGCATAAAAGGGCAGTTTGGAATATCTGCGCTCGGACGCAGTCCTGCCCCTGTTGCAATTGCCGCGCCGATCACATGCGGCTGCGCAAACTCCCGGAGCAATTCCCGCGATCATGGAACGTTGTCGGGTAACAGGTGAGGGACCGCTTCGGCGAGGATCACTTCGATCTCGAATCGAAGCGACCTGCCCGGTTCGATCAAGGGCGCGCTCGTGTTCCTGCCGTCTTCCGAACTAGCGATCGAGCAGGGCTCGACAGACAGCACGCCGCAACCAGGC
Organism: Chelativorans sp. AA-79; assembly: GCF_029457495.1. Lineage (NCBI taxonomy): Bacteria > Pseudomonadati > Pseudomonadota > Alphaproteobacteria > Hyphomicrobiales > Phyllobacteriaceae > Chelativorans > Chelativorans sp. AA-79. Next base: position 157,745 of record NZ_CP120363.1, on the reverse strand, counting down.
CGCAGGTCTCGCCAGAGTTGAAGCCAAGGCAAGGTATCGCTCGACCAGTGGAACGCGACGATCGGTCCACCGCCACCGACGCGGCAGACTGCTCGGCCAGGAGAGGCCGTATGCAAAGTCGGTTGCGAGGGAGCCGGCTCGTGCCGTGGCAGAGGGCCTGCCACTACGACGCCGTCGAGGCTGATTTTGGTGCCCTCCTGATGCAGCGGATGGCCGAGGTTGAAGTGATAAAGCGCCATGATTGGTGCCGGATCGGGCCCGACCACCTCGACCGTATCAACGATTCGAAGCGTCGAGCCGCCAATGGGAGCCTCGATGCGACGATGAAGCCGATGGCCGCTGCCGCCGAACGTCCACACGACGAGCTCGCCCTCGCAGTAGAGGAGAGGCTCGGCCGTGTTCCAGTCCTCACCGTAGCTGTTGAGACGCGCCGGCGTGAAAGGCGCCGAGCCATGCAGGGGATGCCCGTCCGCCGGTTGGCGGATGTGTTCGAACCCACAGGTGTTGAGAAAGCCCCCGAAGGCGCGGTTGAAAGCGCGATCGCCTGTGCCACCTCGGGCGAATGGAATCCGGAAACCCGCCGGCTCTGCCACGCGAGTTGAATGCCACGCCACGACAGGGTGGCGATGTCCATTCCCCGTCCCGCGGTGACCCAGAAATCGAGGCCGCCACCGGTCGAGAAGGCAAGCGTCTCGATGCCCGCTTCGGGCCCATCCGACAGGACAAAACGCCTGACGCTGGCGACCTGCCTCAAATCACCGACAAGCGCGCGTAGCGCCTTCTTCGTCGGCGGTGTCGCGGTGCGTTTCGCTGTCATGGGTGCCGGAATCTATGTCTTCGCCACGCGTAGGCCCGATAGATCGAAGAGGTGCCACCCCTCGGCTGTCGGCCTGACGTGGATGATGGCGCCGACCCCTATGCCGTCGCTCAGGGTACGCCCTTCGGCCGGCAGCTTGACGGTCAACTGTCCCGCATCGATGGTTCCGAAGACAAAGACGTCCGACCCGGTGTATTCGACGGCGCGGATCGCCAGAGGCACGGTCCCGGCGAGCGGCTCGATTGAAACGTCGAAGGCTTCCGGTCGGATGCCAATCGTATACTCGCCGCCGTTCGGCATCTCCGCTTTCCTTGCGGGCAGCGTCCACAGATCGTGCTCGTCGAAATAATCGAGCAGCTTACCGAAATAGGCGTCGCACATGGCAACGAGTGCGGCGTAATTCGCCCTGATTTCGGCGATCTCGGCCTGGTTCTCCCGGACGGGAGCATATTTGGGCCAGTCGAGGATCGGGCCGTTATAGGCGGTGCGATAGGCGTCCTTGTATCGGTCGGGCGCATGGAAGGGTTCGTGCGGATCAAAGCACTCCAGATGCAGCATCCAGTTGTCGGCGCCGCGGTTGTCATCCAGGAAGCGGAACGTCCGCTCGAAGCATTGCGGGCCGGGAAATTCCTCTTCCAGTGCGATCTTCTCGCGATTGATCTGGTGCTGCCGCCGCTTGGGCTCGGTCGGCAAATTGTAGTGTCGGTCCGAATACATGTCCTTGAAGCGCTCGATCGGAGGTTCGAACATTGCGATCCACGGGTCATACTCCTGGCCGCGGACGAATTCCCATGTCCGGTAACGGCTGTGATAGGTCGCCCCGCCGTCCTCGAAATAATGGAAATGATCGCTGATGAGGTGAGTGTAGACCCCCGAAGCTTTCAGGATTTACGGCATCGAATTGTCGAAAGGCTCAAGCGGCCCCCACGAGCGGTGCATGAAGTTCAGGCGGCCGGTATGAATGTCCCGGCGCGCCGGCATGCAGGGAAGCGAACCCGCATAGTGCTTGTCGAAGGTCACGGCGCGGCGCGCGAACCGGTCGAAATTCGGCGTCGCTACCTGCTCGCCGCCATAGCAGCCGAGTGCTGTGCGATTCAGCGAATCGAAGAGCACGAAGATCGCACGCATGCAGTTCCTCCCATTCGCGACGATCGTAGACGTGCCGGAGCGGAGAGGGTAATAGTTCCCGATATATTGGATATAACTGAAAACTATGGATCAGATCTGGCGCATTCGGCACTTCCTCGCAGTAGCCGAGTTCGGCAGCGTCCAGAGCGCGGCGCGCAACCTCAACATAAGCCAACCGGCGCTGTCGAAGTCGCTGCGGCTGCTGGAGGAGCATCTGCGCACGCCGCTCTTCGACCGGTCGGCACGCGGTGTCGTTCTTACCGAGATGGGACAGGTCTTTTACAGACGTGCGCGCGACATCCAGGCCGAATGGGACGGATCACTGATCGAACTCAGCGCGACGCGCGACGGCGCGCAGGGGGAGCTGCGCATCGGCATCGGCCCGACCTACGCAGTAGTGTTTATGCCACGTGTATTAGGCCGGCTTACACGCGACTACCCCAATCTGCGTGTCTCGGTGCGGACGGGGATGGGGACCCTGCTCATCCCCGCGCTGCAGGCCGGCGAGATCAGCCTCTATGCGGGCGGCTTGCGGAGGCCGGACGAGGCGAGTGGCGATACGCTAGAGGAACTCTTTCTCTACGACCAGTCGAACTGCATCGTCGCTTCGAGCACCGCTCCGCTGGTCTCGCATTCCGACGTTCCAGTGGAGGAACTGGCACGGTGTCCCTGGGTGATGCTCAGTTACGACAGCATCGCCCGGGAGCAGATTGACCGGCTTTTCAAATCCAGAGGAATACTCGGGCCGAAATCCGTCGTATCCACGGAATCGCTTGGACTGGCCCTGGAACCTGGTGCGGGGAGATGGCTTCCTGACAAGTCTGCCTCGACCGCTCCTACACCTTGACATCAATACCGATTTGTCAGCGCTGAACGTGCGCGGCTACGAGTGGTCAATCAGGAGCGGCGTCACCTAGAGCGTTTCACGTTTTGACGGAAGCGTATCCTGCGTTGGTGAGATAGTTCTGGCATTCGACGGGTTCGATGGTCTGGACGAGCTGCCCGAGGTGGCGCCAGGTGTCCTCGATCGTGCGCTTCTGGGCGTGGCGCATCCAGTGCTTGATCTTGGCGAAGGCCTGCTCGATTGATGGTGTGGATGGCTCCTGCTCCAACCGGCGTCGCGATGCGCCATGATGGGATGTCATTGTCCCAACAGGAGGAGCCATCCATGTTCGAAGTTAGCACAGTCGGCGTTGATCTCGCCAAGAATGTCATCCAGGTTCATGGGGTCGATGCCGACGACAAGGTTGTGGTGAGGCGTCAACTCCGGCGGAAGCAGTTTCTCTCGTTTTTCGAAGGCCGCCCCAGATGTCTGATTGGCATGGAGGCCTGCTCTGGGGCGCATCACTGGGGACGGCGGTTGCAGGAGATGGGCCACGAGGTGCGGCTGATGCCGCCGTCCTACGTGAAGCCCTACGTCAAGCGCGGCAAGACCGATGCGGCCGATGCCGAAGCGATCTGCGAGGCGGTGACGCGACCATCGATGCGGTTCGTCCCCGTGAAGAGCGAAGCGGATTCCGCAGCGCTCATTCTGCACCGGGCGCGGGACTTCCTCGTCGGGCAGTTACGCAGACGGGCAATGCGATCCGGGCCCACATGGCCGAGTTCGGGATCGTGACGGCGAAGGGATCGAAGCGCCTCGCGGATCTGGCAGAGGAGCTGGACACCTTGCCGGAGGCGGCTCGCCTGCCGCTCCGGGCACTGTTCGATCAACTCGCCGAGACGCAGGCGCGGATCGACAGGCTGACAGACGAGATCGAGGAGGTTCACCGGCAGAACGACGTGAGCCGACGACTGGCATCAATCCCGGGAGTCGGTGTTCTGACCGCGACGGCCATCGCCGCGACGACGCCGGATGTCGGTAACTTCTCCTCCGCCCGGGACTACGCCGCCTGGCTCGGTCTCACGCCGAAACAGCACTCAACCGGCGGCAAGCCGAGGAGCGGCGGTATCTCGAAGATGGGCAACCGATACATTCGACGCTTGCTATACCTGGGCGCCATGGCCCAGATCATGGTCCGGCGCAGGAGCCGCCACCCGGGAACGGACTGGCTGTCGCGGAAGCTGGCGACCAAGGAGACCAGGGTCGTCGCGATCGCATTGGCGAACCGCATGGCGCGGACGATCTACGCGCTTCTGCGCGATGGAACGAGCTACAGACCGCGGGGCGGGGTGATGCCCGCCTGAAAGTGGCCTGAAGGAATGGTAAGGCGCAACGTGAGGTGATGGCGAACTGACGGAGAGGACAGAACGGGACACCCCGATGAATCCGAAGCGACTTCGAAGCGCGTTCGATTGAGTGGGACCCGCACGTCCGGCGGAAATTCATCATGGCGCGCAGCACATCTGCTGCAGACAGACGCCGAATACATGGCCGCAGCCGACCAGTCGTCGAAAGCTCACAAAACCCTTGCCATGCAGGAGCCATCCATACACGGATTGAGGTCGGGCGAGTATGGGGGCAGATACCAGAGCCTTGCGCCGGCGGCTTTGATCATCTGCCGGACGGCGGCCGACTTGTGCGAGCCGAGATTGTCCATCACGACGATGTCGCCTGCCGCAAGGACGGGCACCAGCTGCTGCTCGATGTAGGCCCGGAAGCAGACCCCGTTGATCGGTCCGTCGAAGACGCAGGGAGCCGTGAGCCGGTCGTGCCGCAGGGCGCCGACGAAGGTCAGGGTGCGCCAGTGGCCGTGCGGGGCGAAGGCGCGCAGACGCTTGCCCCTTTCGCCCCAGCCATAGCGCGGCGCCATGTTGGTCTTGATCCAGGTCTCGTCGAGGAAGACGAGCCGCGCGGGATCGAGCGTGTGTTGACGAGAGCGCCATCGTCGCCGCCTGCCGGCGATGTCGGCACGGGCCTGTTCAAGCGCCAGAACCGTTTTTTTTGAAGCGCAGTCCCTCGCGCCGCAGGAACTGCCACACCGCGTTGTGCGACACCCTCACGCCGCGGGCTGCCAGCTCGTCCTTCAGTCCGTGCAGCGTCACGTGCGGCGTCTGGCGGATCCGCTCCACAATGAAGTCCCGGTGGGGCTCCAGGACCGGCTTGCGGTACCCGCCCATCCTGGCGGGCGCCACCGACCCCGTCGCCCGGTAGCGCTGCGACCACTTCACCACCGAGGACACCGAAACCCCGAACCGGGCCGCCACCGACCGGCACGGCTCGCCAGCCAGAACCGCCTCAACGACGCGCTCGCGAAGATCGTTGGAAAGAGGTGCTGTCATCAGATGCTGGCCTCCACCCCAGCCAGCATCTTGAATCACAAAACACGCCGAACAGGAATCCCCGCCGATTCAGATAAACAAGGAAACGCTCTATCGCAGTTCGATGCGGTCACTTGCTCCGGTAAGTTCGATACTGCGCATACTGAGGGAAGATGTTGCTGGACTGGGCTTGGCCAAGCCGGCTGAAGAGTAGTCGCGTTGGCGTTGAGGATGTCGCATCGCGGTTGCGATAGACAATTTCGAGGAAGCCGATTTCGATCAGTTCGGCGTTCGCCGAGGATCTCTCCGTCCGACCCACTGGCGCATGGATGCGGTGGGTGCCACGATGCAACCTGTGCAGGAGGGTGAGCGGCGGATGAACCATGGGCATCGAGCACCATGAGATTCGTCTGCCGCCGTCATGATGATCCGTTCAGCGCAACGCACAGCGCTCGTCGTCCGCGATCACCATGGAGCACCCGCCCCGATGGCGCTGAGTTGAATTTGGCCCCAGGATCGGCTGAAATGCCCTGTCATCCTGTCATCCAGCCGCCAGCGGCGTCGCGGTCGGCCGGTCCGCTCAGTCCAAAGTCTGGCTAAACCGATTGACAGCTACCGCCATCGCAACAAGCGTGAACAGGCCAAGAGCGCCGACGGGTATCGCGAGATGTGACAGATCACTTCCTTTCAACATGATGCCGCGAACAATCCTGAGATAATGGGTCATAGGCAAGGTCTCGCCGATCCATTGGGCCCAGTCTGGCATGCCGCGAAACGGAAACATGAACCCCGATAGGAGGATGTTGGGCAGAAAGAAGAAGAAGGACATCTGGACGGCCTGAAGCTGGTTCGAGGCTAGCGTCGAGAACGTGTAGCCGACGGCAAGATTTGCGACGACAAAGAGCGTCGTGAGCGCCAACAGCAGTGCAAGACTTCCGACGATCGGGACGTCGAAAAGCAGCCAGGCCGCCGACAGGATCAGCACCATCTGGAATGCGCCGACAAGAACGTAAGGCGCGATCTTTCCGAGCATGATCTCGACCGGCCTGATCGGCATTGCCAGAAGGCTCTCCATGGTTGAGCGCTCGATCTCGCGCGTGACTGAAAGCGCGGTGAAGATCAGCATGGTCATCGACAGGATCGTACCCATCAGCCCCGGAACGATGTTGAGATGTGTGTCCCCAGCCGGATTATAGCGTCGTTGGACCCGAATCTCGTATGGTGGAGGCCTCGCGGCGAGCGCCGCAGTTGGTCCGATAAGATCGCGCTCGAAAGCCCGCGCTGCGATCGCGTCCAGAGCCCCGACAGCGTTCACGGTGGCGGAAGGGTCCGTGGCATCGGCGATAACGAGAAGTGCGGGTCGCTCGCCGCGAACGAGCTTTCGGCCAAAATCCGAAGGTATTTGAACGCCGAACTGTACGGCTCCCGACAGGATCAAGTCGTCGAGTTCACTTTCACTCGCCACCCTTTCGCGAATGTCGAAATAACCTGTCGTCCGCATCGCCGCGAGGAAAGACCGAGTGAAGACGCTTTCGTCCTGCGCCAGGACCGCTGTTTGAAGTTCCTTCGGATCGGTGTTGATCGCATAGCCGAAAAGAAGAAGCTGGACGAGGGAGATGAAAATCATCGAAACAAGCGTCACCCGATCGCGTCGCAACTGGATGAATTCCTTCACAAGGACCGCAACAAACCGCCGCCACGCTGCCACCGGTCCTTGCCTGGTTCGCGGGTATCTCGGCGCCGAGGTCATTCGAAGTTGTCCCGGGCGCGGTCCATCAGGTCGATGAATACGTCTTCGAGCGTCGGCTGATCGCGGCGCCAGCTGTAGCGTTTGTCGGCTCTTGCCGCCTCTGTGGAGTGCATGAGCAGAGTGGGGTCTCGCCCCGCCACATGCAGCGCCGAACCGAAAGGCGCGACCATGTCGACCCCCGGCCGCTCTCGAAGCATGTCGGCAAGTTGGCGCAAGGCGATACCGGTCACTGTCCAGGTCTCAAGACCGGACTGCGCGACGACATCTGCAACTGTTCCCTCGGCAAGAAGGCGACCGTAGGCGATATAGGCGATCTCGTGGCAACGCTCGGCCTCGTCCATGTAGTGCGTCGACACGAGCACCGTAAGGCCTTCTGCCGCGAGTCGATGGATCTCATCCCAGAAATCACGTCTCGCCTTCGGGTCGACACCGGCCGTCGGTTCGTCCAGAAGAAGAAGTTGCGGGCCCGGCAGAATACTGGCGCCAAGCGCGACACGCTGCTTCCAGCCGCCGGACAGCTCGCCGGAAAGCTGATTCGCCCGGTTCTCCAGTCCGAGGCGTCGCAATGCATCCCCTGCTGCTCCTCGCGGATTTTCGAGCCCGTGAATGCGGGCGACAAACTCAAGGTTCTCGCGGATCGAAAGATCCTCATAAAGGGAGAAGCGCTGCGTCATATAGCCGACATGACGCTTTATCTCGTCGGATTGGGTGAGAATGTCATAGCCCAGACAGGTCCCACGGCCAGCATCGGGCGTCAGCAGGCCACAAAGCATGCGAATCGTCGTGGTCTTGCCACTGCCGTTCGGACCGAGAAACCCGTAGATGAGGCCGCGACGCACTCGGATTGCGAGGTCGGATACCACGGTTCGGCCATTGAAAGATTTCGTCAGCCCGGAAACTTCGATGGCGACGTCTTCGGAAAACGTCTCTAAGACATTCACTGGTTGTGGGGAACCGGGGGTCGCGCGCATGACAACTAACCCTTCATTCACTATCGACCGTCGGAGCCACGGTGACCGGAAGGCCCACGGGCAGGGCATGTTCATTCCCGATCAGGCGAGCTTCGACCTTGAACACCAGCTTCGAGCGCTCTTCCTCGCTGAAAATGACAGGCGGCGTGAACTCGGCCTCCCTCGCGATAAATGCGATCCGGGCCTTGATGTCAGGCGGGCATCCGTCACACATCACCAGCACTTCATCGCCAAGCGAAAGGGCAGACAGCGAAGGCACAGGCACAAAAAATCGGATTCGCAGATTGCCGCCAGGCAGCAGAGCGAGCACAGGGGTACCTGCCGGTACCATCTCGCCGGCACTGTAGAACACGTCTTCCACACGGCCGTCCCGGGGCGCCTTGACTTCCGCTTTGGTGAGGCGCCGGTCGACCTCGGCCAGCGCTGCCTTTGCTGCATCGACCGCGGCTTCAGCGGCCTGAATTTCATTCTTGCGGCCGCCAATTCCCGCTGCCTCAATCTGTTGCCGAATTTCCGCATGCGCCGCGCTATCCCGTTGATGCGCTGCTTCGGCTTGCTCCAATAAGGCCTGAGACGTTACGCCCTTGCGGAAGAGCTCGCGCTGCCGTGCCAACTCGAGCGCGGAGAGGTTCACAGCTGTTGCGGCGCGGCGCTCAGTTGCCCTCAGAACCTCGATCTCTTCAGGCCTCTGTTGGGGAGCCCTGACATTTCGCAGCCTTGCTTGCGCCTCGCGCAGACGTGCTTCCGCCTGCTGACGTTGCGTGTCCTTTAGAGTAGTATCTTGACGGAACAACGTCTGATTCCGTTGGACATCGTCTCCAGCATCGACGTTCATCTGCGAGATCGTTCCCCCTTCTTCCGCGGAGGGATAGATCATCCGACCTTCGACATAGCCTTGGAACCGGGGTGACGGGGCATCGTTTTTGATGTTTGTCAGGAACAGAGCTGGCAATGCCACTCCTGCTGCTATGATCATAAAACCCGTTCGACGCATTGCTATTAGTCCGACCGCATCGCCCGTTGCAGCAGATCGAGATGGGTTTCAATCATGGCTCCCAAATCGAGAGGCTCAATGTCCTGGAACAGATCGTTCCAGGTTATCGCCACCAGGACTGATGCGACCGCAAGCTGTGGAAAGCGAACCAGGACTTCCGATGCGAATTCGCCCCGCTCACACGCGCGCTGCGTTATTTCCCTCAGAAACTCCATAACGGGATGCACGAGTTCCCGATGGCAGAAGGCCGCAATCTCCGGAAAGCGACCGACCTCCGAAAGGATGAGGCGCGCGATAACTTCCCGATCCGTGCCAAGAAATTCGCTTCGGACCCAGTGGGAGAGGAGATCAAGCACTGTCTGCGCCGGGAGATCCTGCGCCAGCAATTCAGTTCGCAAGGAATCGACGGGTAGCACAATGGCGGACCGGATCAGCTCTTCGAACACAGCTTGCTTCGACGGGAAGTAGAGATAGATCGTGCCCTTCGCGATACCCGCCCTGGTTGCGATATCCTCAAGACGCGTTGCGCCGAGACCTTTCTCGGCGTAGGCGCCTAGCGCCGCGCTCAATATCGATTGAAGCCGTGCTTGGCGTTCCTCGTCGGAACGCGCCGCCCGAAATTTCTGAGCCATAAAAGAAATATAGTGACTGAAACGTCAGTCAGCAAGGCTCGAGATAGCGAGCCTCGCAGGATTTTGCGTCCAGGCTCTTAGGCGGCGCCCGGCTCCAGCAAAGACGCGGCGTTCTTGCGGAGGAAATCGCGCACGCTGGCAGGCGCTTTGCCGGTGAGATCTTTCACAGCACTGGTGCTGACGGCCATATGGCCTTTTGCGATTGCTTCGTCAAAGGACGCGAAGGCTTCGGCCATGGCCGGCGGCAATCCGTTGGCGATCATCCCGGAACGAAGGTCATCCACGGTAATTGGGACATAGGCGATCGCCTTGCCCGACAGGTCCGACAGGATCGCGGCGAGATCGGCCTGTGAGATGAGGTCTGGACCGGTGACATCATAGGTGTTTGTTTCCGTTTCGTGCATCAAAGCGGCCGCTGCCGCCCTCGCGCAATCTTCGCGGGTGACATAGCCCGCTCGCCCCTGGCCAGTGGCGGCAAACAGTTGGCCCGATCTAATGGCTTGCGGTGCACTCATCAGGAACAGATCGGCGTAGAGGTTGTTGCGCAGGATGGTGTGTGGGATGCCGCTTTCAACCAAAAGAGCCTCGGTTTCCCGGTGGTCAACGGCAAATGTGATTGGCGAGTCCGCGCCCGGGTTGGTAAGCGAAGTATAGACGATATGCTCAACACGAGCGGCCACCGCGGCCTCGATGGCTCCACTGTGAGCATCCAGACGCTTTCCCGGCTCCAGATCGTCGGTACTGATGATCAACAGCCGCTTGGCCCCGGCGAAAGCATCCTTCAGGCCCGCCGGATTAGTGAAATCGGCGCTGCGCACCTCGACACCTTGCGCGGGCAGTCGCGACAGTTTGTCCGCTGACCGCGTCGTGGCGATCACCGGCCGGGCTCCCGCCTGCAGCAGCAACTCCACAACCCGACCGCCCAGCTGGCCCGACGCCCCGGTGACCAGGAACGGACCGTTCTGCATTGCTGTCATGATCTTGCTCCTCTAGGTTCAAATTTCAATTCGTATCGCATAAGCCAAAACCGCATTGCGAATTCGACCGTGCCAATCAACACAGATCGTGTCCCACGACGTGGTGTAGCTGGCGGCATTGGTGGGCCGCGCTCTCCGGCTTAGCCGGGCTGATCAGCGCGCCACTGCTGGCAGGCTGATGAGGGGATCATCGCTCAACTGGCCGACGCTTTCCAGCGTCATGTAGCGGGCGCGCTGGACGGCCCATTCGTCGTTCTGTTCGAGCAGCAAGGCGCCAACGAGGCGGACGATGGCGTCGTCGTTGGGGAAGATGCCGACCACGTCGGTGCGCCGCTTGATCTCGCCGTTGAGCCGCTCGATCGGGTTCGTGCTGTGAAGCTTGGCCCGATGCTCCTTCGGGAAGGTCATGTAGGCGAGCACGTCCGGCTCGGCGTCGTCCAGGATGGCGGCGAGCTTGGGCACCTTGGGCCGGATCTGGTCGGCGACGGCCCGCCACTGGACGCTGGCGGCTTCCGGCGTCTCCTGGGCGAAGGCAGTGGCGATGAAGGCCGAGACGACGCGCCGGCCGCTCTTGCCGGCATGGGCCAGCACATTGCGCATGAAGTGGACGCGGCAGCGTTGCCAGGTGGCGGAGAGGACCTTGGTGACGGCGGCCTTGAGGCCTTCATGGGCATCGGACACGACCAGCTTCACGCCGCGCAGCCCGCGGCGCGTCAGCTTGCGCAGGAACTCGGTCCAGATCGGCTCGGCCTCGGACGTGCCGATCTCCATGCCCAGCACCTCGCGCCGGCCGTCGCTGTTGACGCCGACCGCGATGATCACCGCTACGGAGACGATGCGCCCGCCGCGACGGACCTTGAGGTAGGTCGCGTCGATCCACAAATAGGGCCAGTCGCCTTCGATCGGGCGATCGAGGAAGGCCTTCACCTTGCCGTCGATCTCCTCGCAGAGCCGCGACACCTGGCTCTTGGAGATGCCGCTCATGCCCATGGCCTTGACCAGGTCGTCGACCGAGCGCGTCGAGATGCCCTGGACGTATGCCTCTTGGATCACTGCCGTCAGCGCCTTCTCGGCCATGCGGCGCGGTTCCAGGAAGCCCGGGAAGTAGGTGCCCTTCCTGAGCTTCGGGATGCGCAGCTCGACGGTTCCGGCGCGCGTCTCCCAGTCCCGGTCGCGATAGCCGTTGCGCTGGGCCGTCCGGAGCGGCGACTTCTCGCCCCAGGCGGCGCCGGTGGCCGCGCCCACCTCCATCTCCATCAGCTTCTCGGCCGCAAAGCCGATCATCTCGCGCAGCAGATCGGCATCCGCGCTCTTCTCCACGAGCGCGCGCAGGTTCATCATGTCGTCGGTCATCGGTGGTCCTTTCGGAGAGGGGTTGGTGTCGACAACCAGACCCTACCGGAAAGCGCCGATGACCACCGCGCTACCGAGCTACACCACGTCCGGGGACGTCACCGGTTGCAGACCGGTTAACCGGCGTTAGCCCTCTTTCTGTTGACACGACTCGGCCCCTTCGCCAGCCTGTAACGGCGACTGGCGAGAAATCGGATGAATATCCGTATTTCCCGTTGCCGCCTCGGCAATATCGGCCAGAAGCCGGTCCTTGCCAACAACGCGTTCAACGTGCGAGCGCCGCCGTTGTTCTGCGCTCGCCCGTCACCCCGATCTTGTGCACTGTCTCAAGCAGAAGACCGACCAGCCCATCGGTGAACTCCGCCTCGCGCGCCATCAGAAAAACCGCGTACTGCCCAGCCGACGCGCTTGCGCATGCCGCCGTATCTCCCAGGGCCGTCTCCTGCGCAACGCGGCGGCGAAACCGCTCAATGACTGGTGCGCCGACCTCCGTGAGGATGCCTCGCCGCAGCTCCAGCCGGCGCACGAACGACAGGCGGGCCGCGGCTTTAAGGGGGCTGTCCAAGGCGATCCGGCAGGATCGGCCTTTAGCGCGGAAAATCCGGCCGGTGCGTCTGGATTGCTCAGCGAGGCCTCCATCCGTTCGATTGATTCCGGCGCAAGGGATGCTGTAATCCGTGTCAGAAGCATTTCTTCGAAACGCCGTCTGGCCGAGCGGACCAGGCGCTGCGATGCGGATTTACTTGGCGGCTGAATCTTGCGGGCCCAGCAACCAGCGGTCGATCGGCTCAATCGTCGCCTCCAGCGCCGCACCGGATGGGCAGACCTCCGTTTCGAGCCAGTGCCGCAGCGCCTCGAGGTCAACCGCCTCAAGCGTTCCGGTCCCAAGAAAGTCCTGGATTTCCGCGCGGTGGCGCTGGCCATTGCGGCCTGACCAATCATAATCGGCCAGTTCCGCCACAGGGCGCCCAAGCTGATCGCCAAGGTAGCATCCTGCCGCATCGGGAACCTCTGCCGCCGATGCCGGAAACCGCCCCGCCAACTGGTAGAATTTCAACTGCGCCGCGAAGCCGAGCCGCAAAGTCTCCGATTTGGCCTTGATCCGCGCCAGCTCTTCAAACCCAAGGCTCCAATGTTCCGCGAGTTCCTGTCTGCTCCAGGTCCGGTCCATTGGCGCGCCCTCGTTTGAGTCCTCATCAGCGCCATCCTAACTCGGACCTTTAGCCGGTGTTGCTGGGATGTTCCGTGCGTTGTCGTTTTTCAACAGCTATGAGGTCACTGGGCCAAGATGGTGCCCTCGGAAGCAATGATCGACCTTTGCCTAGCCACTTGGCTGAGCTAAGCTCTTCCGATTCCCGGTCAGCTATCGAAAGGCGTTGATCTACGTATCGATCGAATGAGTAGCTCATGAACATTCCAATCAGCCACAGGAAGGAAACTGTCCGAGCGTACGCAACGGACACGAAGCGCAACTGCTGTGCTCTGCCGCAGCGGCATGTAAATGCCACGTCGGCAGAGCAGAAAGGTGGTACTTCCTCGTTTCCCCCCGGGCGACCCGCAAACGTAATCCGCGTTTGCGGTGGCAGGAGTTTTGTCGGGACGAATGCACCGAAAATACCTGAGGATGGGGAAGGGCCCGAGCGTGCCGTAGTACTTACCGATTTCGCACTGGAGGCCGAAACGGTAACCGTGAGACGGTTTGCTGAATTCATCGAGGCGACCGGCTATGTCACAGAGGCCGAGCGTTTCGGTTGGTCGGCTGTGTTTTTTGGCGACGCCGATCATCTCAAGGCGGCCCGAGCTGCCGGAGCAGAACTGCCATGGTGGCATCGGGTGGACGGTGCTTGCTGGCGACAACCTGAAGGACCGGGAAGTTGCGTCGACGAACGCCAGGATCATCCAGTGACACAAGTCTCATGGAACGACGCCATTGCTTTTGCCACCTGGGTTGGCGGGCGCTTGCCGAGCGAAGCTGAATGGGAACATGCGGCGCGGGGTGGGAGCCTGCGCCGGCGCTTCCCCTGGGGAGACAAGGAGCCGGATGACACGACCATTTTTTGTAATATCTGGCAGGGCCGATTTCCTGAAGCAAATACCGTCTGTGATGGTTATGAGCGCACCGCGCCAGTCAGGAGTTTTGAGCCCAATGACTTGGGATTCTACAACATGTGCGGCAATGTCTGGGAATGGACGAAAGATGCTTTCCGGCTGCGTTCAATATCCAGGCGCGCCAAGGAACGCAATGCGCAGGCACTTGCCCGTTCGGAAAAGGTTCTGAAAGGCGGCTCTTTCCTTTGCCATGCGAGTTACTGCTATCGCTATCGGATCGCCGCCCGTATGGCACTCTCGCCCGACAGCGCGGCCAGCAATGTGGGTTTCAGAGTAACCTACGAAGTCCGTTAGCGGGCGGATAGAGAAGGAGGTAAACTGGCCCTCCTCGCGTGGGGCGTCACAGCTTCTGGTCGTAAGCGCTCGCGAGCAGGATAAGCATAAGGTGGGGACCGCGGTGTCCCGCGTTTGAAGGGGCTGGCGATCAGCCTGCGCGATCGATCTGATATAAGCAGCCTGGTGCCGGGCGAGACAAATTCACCGGCGTCAACGAAGGTGCTGTCGATCACGCCGTCGAAGTTCGCTCGGATTTCGCGCTTCGCCAGGTCGATGCGCTTCTGTTCGATCTGCGCGGTCAATGATTCGATCTGTGCGTCAAGCGTGGCGATCTGTCGTTCAAGCACGCCGATCTGGGCCTCCTCCGCCTCGACCACCTGCTGCGCCGCGCGAACTACCCGTTGGCGCCGATCATTATCGGCATGATTCTTGGTCCTGTCCTGGAGAACAACTTCCGCAGGTCGCTGCTGATCTCCCGAGACGGCCTGCAGATTTTCGTCGATCGCCGATCAGCGCGACGATCATGGCCATTGTCGCGTTGCCGCTGTTTATGTCGTGTTCACGATTGTTCCCGGATCCTTCGTCAATTCCTGTTCGGTGCGCGCGTCCGGACGCTTACCCTGGCGATAGGCCCGTATTGCCTCTAGGCACATGATTGTGCCGGTTTCCGCCCTGGGCTCGAGCGGCTGGATGAGCGGTCCCGCAAGCCTCGGCGGTATGGATTCGGTCGGCTTTGTGGAGTCATCGATGACGTCGGGAGGCGGCCACATCATCAGAGCCCTGGTCCAAGGCAACTCGGTGCCGGTCGAACTGTCGGGGTCGTCCGGGTGCGTGAGTGGACGTGATATCGGTCGCAGTAGCTGACGTGACAGAGATAGGATCCGCCGCGCCGGACACAGGCGACGCCCTGCAAGGAGCCGGACGATCGCGCAGGGGGAACGGACACGGCGGATGCGGCGCGTAAAGATCGCGCGCCCATTCCCAGACGTTGCCGCAGGTATTGTAAAGCCCGAAGCCATCGGGCTGGAAGGCGGTGACGGTCGCGGTCACGAGAAAGCCGTCCTCTGCCGTGTTCTGGACCGGGAAGGGGCCCTGCCAAGTGTTCATCGCGGGTCGGCCGTTCGGGGTTGTTGCATTGCCCCAGCGAAACTTCTTACGGACCAGACCGCCGCGCGCTGCGAACTCCCACTATGCCTCGGTTCGGCAGGTCGAGCCCGGCTTTGTGCAGTACGCCAGCGCGTCGAAGCAGCAGACATGGACGACCGGCTGATCCTGGCGGCGCCGGCCGTGCCGGCGCCGGGATCCTCCGGCTGGACTAGCAGGACATTCGACCTTTCGTAAGCGCGAAGCTGAGGCCGTTCAGGTGCGGGTTGGATAGTTCCAAGGCATGAGGGCGTCTATGTCGTGATTGGGCCAGCCGGCTGCAAGGCGCTCGAGGGTGAGCTGCAGCCAGGCATGGGGATCGACGCCGTTGAGCTTCGCTGTCGTCAGCATAGTCGTGATGGTCGCCCACGTCTTGCCACCGCCGTCGGAACCGGCAAAGAGCGCGTTCTTTCTTGTGATGGCATGGGGCCGGATTGTCCGCTCGACGATGTTGGAGTCGATCTCGATGCGTCCGTCGGCGATGAAGCGCTCCAGCGCCGTTCGGCGACCGATGGCATAGCGGATCGCCTCGGCAAGCTTCGATTTTCCCGACAGGCGGGGCAACTCGCGTTCCCAGGCTGCGAAGAGATCGTGCACGATGGCGAGCGAACGTTCCTGGCGGACCGCGCAGCGCTGGTCGGGCCCTTGTCCGCGTATGTCCTCTTCGATCTGCCAGAGCGGCGCCATGGCCTCGACCGTGCGCGTGGCAAAGGGCGAACTCTCATTGGCATGAAGCTCGAAGAACTTCCGGCGGACATGGCTCCAGCACCCCGCGAGCATGACAGCGTCATTTGCGCCCTCGGCCTTGGCAAGCCGATTGTAGGCGGCATAGCCGTCAACCTGCAGAATGCCGCGATAGCCTGCCAGGTGACGCGCGACGCAATCACCGCCGCGGCTGTCCTCGAAGCGGTAGGCAACCATCGGCGGCGCGCTCCCGCCGAAGGGCGTGTCGTCGCGGGCATAGGCCCACAGCCATGCGGTCTTCACCTTGCCCGATCCAGGCGCCAGGGTCGGCAGCGTCGTCTCGTCGGCGAAGATGCGCTCGCCCTGCTTGATGCGGGCAAGGATGGCGTCGGCCAAGGGGTCGAGTTCGAAGCCGATACGGCCCATCCACTGGGCCATCAGCGAGCGATCGAGTTCGACCCCGTCGCGGGCATAGATGGCTTCCTGGCGATAGAGCGGCAGTCCGTCGGCATATTTGGCGACGGCGATCTGCGCCAGAAGTGCCTCGGTCGCAATGCCAGCTTCGATCAGGCAGGCCGGAGCCGGAGCCTGGATAACGCCGTCGCGGCCGCGATAGGCATATTTGGGCCGGCGCGTGACAATCACCCGGAACTTCGCCGGCGTGACGTCGAGGCGTTCGCTGACGTCCTCGCCGATTCTGACCCTCTCGAGCCCTTCGCAGCCGGCCGGAACCTCCGGCTCGATCACCACCTCGATCCGCTCCAGATGAGCCGCAAAGCCCTTGCGCAGTCGCGGCGGTCGGGAACGCTCGGCCCTGGTCTTGCTCTTGTCCTGTTCCGCCTGGATCGCCGCAAGCCCGGTTTCGATCTCGTCGAAGACGAAGGCCTGTTGCTCCTCATTCAGCGGATCGAGCCTGAGCTTCTCGGAGCGTTTGCCGTAGCGCGCCCGCTCCAGCATCCTGATGATCGATGTCAGCCGCTCGATGCGCTCGTCGGCAGTCGCATTGCGCGCCTTCAGGTCCGCGATCTCGGCGTCGGCCGCAGCCGATTTCTGCGCCATGGCGAGGATCATCGCCTTGAGCGCATCCACGTCATCGGGGAGATCTGCAGGAACCGGGGACATGGCCGAACAAAGCATATTCTGCCGCAAAATGCCTGCTCATTCGGCCCGCTGATTCACTCTGCCGCAGCGTGTTCAGCCGGCCGATTGCGGCCGCTTCACCAGCACCGGGCGAACCCTTTTCCAGTCCAGCCCGTCGACTAATGCCAGCAGTTGCGCCTGATTGAGTTGCACCCGGCTGTGACCGATCCGCGGCCAGCAGAACTGCGCCTTCTCCAGTCGCTTGGCAAAGAGGCAAAGTCCGCTGCCGTCCCACCAGACGATCTTGATCCTGTCGGCCCGCTTGGCGCGGAAGACATAGAGAGCCCCGTTGAAGGGATCGGCACCAGCATCGCGAACCAGCGCCATCAAGCCGTCCGGCCCCTTGCGGAAGTCGACCGGGTGGCTCGCCAGGAACACCTTCGTGCCGCTCGGAATCATGCCGATCGCAGCGCCCGGATCACCCGCCGCAAATGCGCTTCCGGCACGTCCGACCCGACGCGCACCACCGCACCTTCCAGGACGATCTCGATCATGGAAGACCCGGCGGTGTCGACCTCGACGAAACGCGGACCTCCCTCAGTCTCGGGCGGGGTCACGGTTCCGTTGCGGATCGCCTGGCGGCGCCAGCCGAACAGCTGCGACGGCGCGATGCCTTCCCGCCGCGCGATCGCCGAGACATTCGTCCCCGGCACCAATGTCTCGGCCACGAGCCGAACCTTGAAAGCTGTCGCTTGGCATTTAAATGCAAGAATGCGGTGGTTTTGCCCGGGTTAGGCACTTAATCGTGAGAATTCCTGCAGCCAGATTCTCAAATTAACTGCATTTGCCTAGAAGCTCGCAGCGTGCCGGCTTGAGCTATCATGTTCTCTGCGGCGTCAGAGAATCGGGCCCGGTTGTCGCCCATCATGTGCCCACGCAGCATCCGGAGCATTTCCGGGCCGGCGCGCTCGACGATGGCAACGCCGGCCAGCAGAGCCGGCCGCATATCGAGCGGCAGGATCGGCTTTGCAGGTGTGGGCAGATTCTGCAATTGCTCGGCAACGACATGGTCGAGATCGGGAATGATGGCGCCGAGCACCCGGTAGCGCCAAAGCTCGTGCTCGCGCGGTAGGGGCCAGATCACTCGCCGCATCAACAGAAGCCGGGCGATTTCGGTCGCCGATGTCCAGGTTCGAATGCCGCGTTCGGCTTCGTCGTCGAGCAGCTTTTCACCCCGCAGAGCCGCACGGTGATTTTGCCGGAAAGGGGAGCGAAGTTCACCTTTTCCGAACCCTCGTAGTAGTGTTCCGCAATGTACGCAGGTAATCCGCCACCCCAGCAGCTGGTTTCGCAGGATTGGCGCTGGTTCCGCGCTACCGGGGCTGCAACGTGCACAGGTCTGTGCCGGCCTCGCGGCGATTAGTCGATGCGACGACTTCGGCACATTGATGAAGGTCATTCGACGTAAAACAGCCGGTTTGGCGGCGAAAATACTGGCGAGGCGGACTTCCTGATCGCCGCTCAGATGGAGATCGACTGCTCGCAATGAGGAGGCCTCCGGCAGGCAATGCTGGAGCATGACGAGCGGCGGAACCGCGTAGAAGGCGGCATGGCGACTGATCCAAGACGACAGAAGCTCGTCAGGGTAGGGCGGCAATCTCACTGGCAACTGCCGTGGCGGCGCGGTCTCCGTCATGCGAACGCCGCCTCGGCCTCGAACTCCGGCTCCCAGTTTTCGACAGATTCGTCTGCAATATGCTCTTGGCCGCGTTCGATGGCGTCAACCGCGAGGTCGTTGATCATGTGGAAGATGCTGGCGGTGATGCCCTCGGTTATCTGCAGAATCCGTCGCAGTGATTTCGGCGTGAGCACCGAGGGTCGACGCAGCGGCGTATTGCGCAGGATCGATGCCACCAGCGTCTCGAACTGCTCGTTCGCCGCCCACCTGCTCAAGGTGAACTGCTCAAACCGGCGTGCAAGCTGGACGTCGCCACCGATCGCCTCGCGCGCCTCGTTAACGCCGAAGCAGACCAGGGAGATCTGCAGACGATTGCTGAGGAAACGCAGCGTGTTCAGGACAATGCGCTGCTCGCGATAAGATCCGGCGAGAATGTTGTGCACCTCGTCGATCACCAGCACCTGCACACCGATGGCCTCCATGATGCGTAGCGCCGCTTGCTCCATCTGGGCGATATCGGCGCGTGGCCTCTGTGGTGCGCCGAGAAGGGTGAGCAGTTCGGCGTAGAACCGCCGCTCGCCGGGCCGGCTCGTCATCTCCATGGCCAGAACGGGCGTCTTCAGCGTACCCGTCACCGGGTTGAAGCACGGCGGGTGTTCGTCCCGGAACCGCTTCATGATCATGGTCTTGCCCATGCCACTGTCGCCATAGATCGCGACAGAAGGCATGCGTGTGCCGCGTGGATGGTCGAGAAGCCGGCTCAGCCGATCGAGCGCCTGCTTGGCGCGTGGGTAGAGCACCCATCGGCGCGATCGTATCGCGCGAATGCGCCGCTCGTCCGTTTCGGCAAGCAGTGCGCCGGCGCCGGCGGTCAGGTGGGAGATTTGATCGCTCATGTTTCACTCCAGCTCAATCTGTATCCTCAACAAAGGGTACAGGTTTGCTGGAGTCGACGCCGCGGAGCGAGCCCAATCCCCGATCATCCACCTTCGATTTCGAAGAAGCCTTCCCGCGTCGCGCAGCCGCCGTCTTATTGGTTGCCGCCTCGACCAATTCCCGCTGCGCGACGGCGGTGCGGACGATGGCGCGGGTGTCGACTTCGCGACGGCCCTTCGCACGTAAGGTACGCCGGGCGGTTAGTGCCTCGTGTAGCGTTATCGAGGGCAGGGTCACGTCGGCATAACGGGCCTCAACGAAGTTTCCCGATGGCCGCCGGACGAAGATGCGCGCCATGTCGCGCGGATCATATTTTACGAGTAGGCGCCGGTCAGAACGTCCGACGTCGGCGCTCAATGCCGGCGACCAGTAGCGCAGTTTGAACAGATGAATCCCGTCAGGCATCAACGTCCGCTCCTGCTCCGGCAGGAACGTCAGCCAGAAGCGCATTCGATCTTGCGGCAACCGAAGCGGGATTTCGCCCTCGTGCTCCCGCCACACCGCGATCGGCGGTCGACCCAGACTGCTGTGGATCGATTGATGATAAGCGCCGACAATGTCGAGAGCGATGTAGCGCTCGAGCTCCCTCAGAGTCAGTGCCGCATGTCGCTTCGAGTCATAGGCGCCCAACTCCTGTTCGTTGCTGAACGTTGTTCCGGGCAGGAGATGCAGCCTGCCCATCTGAGTGCCGATCAGGCGCTCGATATGACCGCCGAAACGCGGCTCACCGGGTGGCCGCCACTCGATCGCGATGCCCGCGTCCTGGCACCCTCGCTTGAAGGCCCGGCTTCGGAAGTCGGCACCATTGTCAACATGCACCATGTCCGGCAGACCGGCGACGGGCCAGGACTCCGTTATCTCGCGCTCCCGCAGCCATGCCGATTTGTCGAAGACGGAGTGTAGCAGGCACATGCTGGTGGACAGGCGGGACGGCGCCTCCATCGTGAGATAAAAGCCGGTCACCATCCGGCTGCAGACATCCATCGCCAGCGTCAGCCATGGCCGTCCGATCGGCTGCCGCGTCTCCTCGTCAACGACAAAGATGTCTGCCTTGGTATGGTCGATCTGGACCACTGCCAGGGGACGGGAGACTTCGAATGATCCGGGGACGGCCGTTGTCGCCTTGACGATTTTCTGTTCGCCACGCCGATTTGCGCGCTTCTGCAGGTCGATGTCCTTCACGCGGGCGACGATCGTTCGGCGATGTGGCGGCTTCAGCCCGACCGAAATGCAGTTCGTCTGCACGTCCCGCACCAACTGCGAGATCGTCGGTCGGGTCCGCTTCAAGTAGAACTTTTTGATAGTCTTGCTAACGATCTCCTCCCGTTTCTCGTCCAGCGTACGATGACCCACAGGCCGTCCACGCTTGCGATCGACAAGAGACAGAACGGTCCCGCCGACGCGGAACAGCTTGATCAGCCGGTAGGCCGTCGCCTGACTCACATTCATCCCGGCAGCGAGCCCCGAAACGTTTGCCGCGGTCGCACCGTCAGGATTGCGCCTCAGGAATTCACGGAGCGCATCTGCCCTTCGGCAAGCTTCATCCCAAAGCGCTTCGTCGATCTCATCAGGGATCCGATCTCTCATGGCAGGCTCGCGAGGAAAACATCACGAGTCTCATTCTCACATTAAGTGACAAAAGCCAATGCGCATTATCGAATTAACTGCCCATTCGCAAATTAAGTGCTGGCGTAAGCATCTGAAATCATTGAAGCATGATTCTCATCATTAAGTGCCGAGCGACACCCGAGGAGATCATCGACAATTGCTTTTCAAACCACGGCTTCAAGGCGGCGATGATCGGGGAAGAGTGCTGCTGTCGCGCGGCGAGCCGAGCTTGTGGCGTCATGCCGCGCACCGTCGCCTCGACGGCGTAGAGCATGGCGATCTGGCGCACGGCGGCTTCGGTGATCGGGGACTTGGTGTTGCGCGCCAGCTTCACAAAACGTCGGCGCAAATGGGCCCAGCAATGGACGAGTTTCCACGGTCCTTGCGGCCGTTCCAGGCGCGTCAGCCGATCATAGCCCTCATAGGCGTCAACCTGCAGGAACTGTCCGCCGAAGCCTTGGAGGAACCGTTCGGCATGCTCGCCGCCGCGCCCGGGTGCATAGTGGAACAGCACGATGGGCGGACCTTGGCCACCATGACCGCGATCATCGCAAGCGATCGCCCAGAAGAAGCCCTTCTTGACCTTGCCGCGCCCGGGGTCGAGCACCGGCGCCGTGGTCTCGTCCATGAACAGACGATCCGCGCCAGCCAGATGCCAGCGCATGTGGCTGGCGATGGGCTTGAGATGGAAGCAGGCCCGGCCAACCCAATTGCCCAGTGTCGCGCGATCCAGTTGGAGGCCCTGGCGAGCATAGATCTCGGCCTGCCGGTAGAATGGCAAGTGATCACCGAACTTGGCGACGATGACCTTGGCGATTAGCGCCTCGGTCGGCAGTCCGCCTGGCACCACATGCTCGGGCGCATGCGCCTGCACAACCGCGCCCGAGCAGCGGCGGCAAGCGTATTTCGGGCGGCGGGTGACCAGAACGCGCAACTGCGCCGGAACCACGTCCAGCCGTTCGCTCACGTCCTCGCCGATCCTGGCCATCTCGCCGCAGCCGCACGGACACAGCGTGCTCTCGGGTTCGATGATCCGCTCCACCCGCGGCAGATGGGCAGGCAGGTGGCCGCGGTTGCGCCGGTGAGAACCGGACGTGCCGGCGGAACGGCCCTGGATGATCCGCTGCGCCTTTTCCTGCGCGGCATCGAGCACGCCCTGCGCGATCTCCACGTCTTCGAGCGGCAGATGGTATTGGTCGGGATGCAGCTTCTCGGACTTGGCGCCGAACTTCTCGTGGTTCAGTTGACCGACGATGGTCTCCAGGCGACGGCGTGCCTCTTCGGATTCAGCCAAAGCGGCTTGCGCCTCGGCGAGGAGCGCCTTCAAATGCTCGTTCTCTTCCTGAAGGACCATCAGATTCATGCGCTAAATCAAGCACATGAGCGCCGATAACGCCACCGGTGACTACACGCCTGAGTCACTGTGCCACATTCATCCGGCAAGCTTCGGGCGCCGCACCCTCTCGGGGCGGACCAGTCGCCAATCCAGCCCTTCGAACAGGGCCGCAAACATCGCCGGCGATATGCGCATCACGCCGTCGCGAACCTGCGGCCACACGAACTTCGAACCCTCGAGCCGCTTGTAAACGAGCACAAGTCCAGTGCCGTCCCAGACCAGAATCTTGATCCGGTCAGCCCTTTTGGCCCGGAAGACGAAGGCCGCGCCAACAAAAGGATCCAGGCAAAGCATCTCCTGCACCGCCGCCGCCAGCCCGTCCATGCCGCGACGGAAGTCGACCGGATGGGTCGCCATGTAGATCTTCAGATCGGCGCCTGGTGCAATCATCGCGAGGCACGCACCGCACGGATCACCTGCGGCAGGTGCTCAAGATCAACCGTCGTTCGGATCACCATGTCGTCGATCATGATCTCCACCTTCGCCGGCGTCGATTTCGGTGGCCTCATCGTCCGCTGAGGCGCCGATGCTTCTTCCACCATCAGCGGCGCGAACATCGGCGCCATGCTTTCCGGCAGCGCCAGTCGTCCCTGACGAAGACGACGTCGCCAATCATAAACCTGCCAGCGAGTGACGCCATGCTTGCGAGCGACCGCCGTCACCTGCATCCCCGGCATCAGGCTCTCGGCCGCAATCCGGGCTTTGTCGGTCTCCGAGCGAACCCGCCGTCCCGTTGGACCTTCCAGAACCTCGACCCGGCCTGCGTAGCCAGTTGTCGGGACGTCCAAATGGACGTCCATTTTGCCGTCTGCTCCCACCTGACCCTCCGTCTCTCGCGATCAGGGGGATTCTTGGCACATTCACCTCATGCGCCGCACGAGGGGAGCGGCGTGGCGCTTACAGCTAAAGCTGGATCTGCAACATTGCTACGGAATTCGGAAGCTCGAGCACGCCTTCGACTTCAAGAAATGCAATGCCGTAGCCCTATACGCCCCGAACGGCGCCATGAAGTCCTCGCTTGCGAAGACATTCCAAGACATCGCGGACAAGAAAACGTCGTCGGATCGGATGTTCCCAGATCGCCCGACGAAACGATCGGTGCTCGATGAGAACGACGCCGAACTCGACCCGGAGTTGGTGTTCATTATTCGGCCTTACGATGAGGATTTCGGTAGCAGTGAAAAAACCTCGACCCTCCTCGTAAATGCAGCCCTTCGAAAAGAGCATGAGAAGCTCAACGAGGGTATCGACCATGCGAAGAAGACGCTGCTCGCTGCATTGAAGGATCGGTCAGGCTCGAAAAAAGACCTGGCTGCTGAGATATCAGCCACTTTTACCAAGACCTCCGAACAGTTCCTACTCGCAATCACTCGCATCGCCGACGAGGTGGGCGAGCAATCAGAAGCACCCTTCGCTGAGATTCCCTATGATCTCGTCTTCGACGCCAAGGTTGTCGAGATGCTCCAGCAGGAGCAGGTGCGCGAAGCTCTCGAGGACTACATCAAGCGCTTTAACGAGCTGATCGACCAGTCCATGTATTTCAAGCGCGGAACGTTCACCTACTATAATGCCGGCATCATTGCAAAAGCTCTCGCGGACAACGGTTTTTTCGATGCTGCGCATAGTGTGAGCCTGAATGCCGGTGAGAAGGTGGAGATCACCTCGAAGAAGCAGCTGGAGGAGCTGGTCAAGAATGAGAAGGAAGGCATCACTTTAGACGCCGATCTGCGCCAGAAATTCGATGCTGTCGAGAAGCTGCTCCACAAGAACGCCAATGTAAGGGAGTTCAACGCCTTCGTAGCTGACCATGAGGATGTCCTTCCTGCCCTGGCGAACGTGGCGGACTTCAAGGAGCAGGTCTGGAAGAGCTATTTCGTGAAGCATCGAGACGCCTTCGATCACCTGGTCCAGGAAATCCGCGCTGCGGCCGAAAGGAGGAAGGAAATCGAGGAAGCTGCTCGCAGCGAGCGGACAGCATGGCAGGAGGTCATTGAGATCTTCAACGAGCGGTTCTTCGTCCCGTTCGAGCTCAAGGTAAAGAACCTCGTATCCGTGGTGCTCAACGAGGACAAGATTCCCAAACTCGGCTTCACCTTCAAGGAAGGCGCAGACCGGAAGGAGGTCGAGAGGGACGCGCTTCTTGATGTCCTTAGCACCGGCGAACGCAGGGCGTTCTATATACTCAATATTATCTTCGAGATTGAGGCGCGGAGAAAGGCTGGTCAGAGAACTATCATCATCGTCGACGACGTTGCAGACTCATTCGATTACAAAAACAAATACGCGATTATCCAGTACCTCAAAGAAATCGCGGAAGACGAAAATTTCCGACAGATCATCCTCACGCACAACTTCGATTTCTTCAGGACGATTCAGAGCCGCTTCGTCAACTATAAATCTTGCTTCATGGTTGTGAGGAAGGAAGGCGGTATTGAGATCAACAATGCCGTCGGAATTAAGAACATTTTTGTGAACGATTGGAAAGTTCATTTCGGAGGTAACCCCAAAAAGCGAATTGCCTCGATACCTTTCATGCGAAATCTGGTCGAGTTCACTAAAGGCGAAGGCGATCCCGACTACATGACGCTGACCTCACTGCTTCATATCAAGGACGGAACCACCGGGATCGAGGACGCCGACCTGTTCGACATCTACCTGAGAATATTCGGTGTGGCTCCGGGGAACGCCGCCCCGTCGGGAGGCACCGTGCTCGATTTGGTCTATCAGGAGGCCGACGGCTGCCTACAAGACGGCAATACCGCCAACTTCGAGAACAAGATCGTGCTTTCGATTGCTACTCGCCTGCGTGCCGAGCAATACATGCTGGGGAGGGTCAACGACCCGAAGCTTCCTGGAGACATCACGGGAAATCAGACGACGGAGTTGCTGAAACGCTTTCGCAAAGACTTCCCTGGTGACGCCGCTATACCGACTATGGATCGGGTGGTCCTCATGACCCCGGAGAACATCCACCTGAACTCGTTCATGTATGAACCCATCCTGGATATGTCGGACGAGCACCTCCGCAAGATCTATGGCGATGTGAAGGCGCTCTGAGAGCAAACTTGTTAGCCAGATTAATGCTTCTTAGGCAACAGCCACGACATTCAACTCAGGCTGTGTCAGGCCACCTTCAACTTCACCTCGCTCGCTCCTCCACCAGTCTTCACCACTTCGACCTGCACTGGGATCCGGTCCTTCATCGCCTGCACATGGCTGATCACGCCGATGGTGCGACCCTGTGCCTGAAGGCGCTCTAGCGCATCGATCGCTAGATCTAGGCTGTCTGAATCGAGCGAGCCGAAACCTTCGTCGATGAAGAGCGTTCCCGCCAGCGCGCCATAGGTGCCCATGCTGGAAAGCGCCAGGGCGAGCGCGAGCGAGACAAGAAACCGCTCCCCGCCCGAAAGCGACCGGGTCGTGCGCCGGTCGCCGGCCATATCGAGATCGATGACATAGAGTGCGAGATCTGACGAGGCAACTTCAAGACGGTAGCGCGGCTTCAACTCCTGGAGGTGGAGGTTCGCTCGCTCCACAAGGAGCCCGAGCGTCATCGCCTGCGCGATCTGCGCGAAACGGTCGCCATTGGCCGCCCCAATCGCCTCATTGATCGCGAGCCAGGTTTCCGCGACGCCCCGCGCCGTGTCGATTTCCTGCTCCAGGTCCTTTAGCCGTTCTCGGGACTCGGCATCGGCCGACTGACGCTCGGCGAGCCGTCCGAGCTCCTCGCCGCGTCTCTCCATGGAGGCTTCGAGTGCCAACTTGCGGCTCTCCAGGTCTTCCCTGGGCCTCTCCGGGAAACCCTTCGCCTCGAGTGCCTTCAGCGCCTCCTGGCGTTCCCTCAGGGCGCCATCGGCGTTAGCTTTCTCAGTCTCCGCTTGCTTGATCCGCTCCCGGCAGGCTGCGATCTCGGCGTCTGTCGCCTGGTGGAGCTCGATGACCCTGGCAAAGGAGAGCCCGCCCGCGGCGCAAGCCTCGGTAAGCGTCGCCTCCGCGGCATCGCGGCGCGTCTCGGCTGAAGAGACGGCGTCCTCTGCCGCTTCGAGGCGGGTCTGAAGCCCGGTGAGTTTCGCGACCTCGGCGCCATGTTTCTGCTGCGCGTCCTCAAGGGCCGACTGCGCATCCTGCCGAGTTTTGTTGTGACGCGACCGATGGGTGTCGGTAGCCTCGCCGCCGAGAAGTGCCTTTCGCTCATCGAGCAGGGCAGCATAGGCCGCCTGGCGGCCATCACAATAGGTTGTCGCTTCCGCCTCCGCCTTCTCCTCGCCCGCAAGCTCGGCCGCGCGATGGGCGATCTGCGGGCCGAGATCTGTGAGGGTTTTCTGATCCTCGGCGATCTTGTCTCGAGATGACCTGAGCACCTCGGCGACCTGCCGCAGCTTCCTGAGCCGCTCTTCCGAATCCACCCCGAACGCGTCCGCCTTCTCCCTTATCGCAGACAGGATCGGGCCTATGTCTCCCGCGATCTCGGCTGCGGCCGTGACAATCTCTGTATGGAAGGCCCGAGCCGCCTCCACGATCGTCAGACCGTCCTCATTGTCGGCGAAGCTAACCCCGGTGAGATCGGCCGCGCGCAAGAAGGGAATTGCGAGAACGTAGAGCTCCGGCTCACCAGTGGGTCCCGGGACCGGGACCAGGTGCTCCTTCGCATCGACCGTGCCGCCCCGACGGCGGACCGTTCCGAACGTATGGATATCCAACCCTTCGAAGAGGTCCCCGGGAGCTTCGAGCCGCAGTGCGGGATCGTGGTTGCCGCCCGAGATCACGATGACCAAGCTCGGGCGTCGGCGCTTGAGATCGGCAAGTGCCCGGTAGAGGAGCCGCTGGCTCTCGCCCGACGGGTTCGTATTGTCGAAGACGTCGCCCGCGACGAGAAGGAGATCGATCTCCTCTTCTTCAACAATGTCCGCGAGCGCACGGAAGAAAACCTCGTGTTCGGCTTCGCGCGACCAGCCGTTCAAGGTTTGCCCGATATGCCAATCCGCCGTGTGAAGTGCCCGCATACGCACCTTTAGAAAGCGTGAACCTCGTGCACTTCGCCTCTACTATCCCTCCCTTACGATTGAAATCCAGCAAATCCGCTTTTCCACCCCCAAAAGTTTATTTGGCGCTGCAGAGAACGGGAAATCTCCGCCCTGAGCAAGTTCCAGGATCAAATCGAGAACCGGCGAGCGGTCGACATCGGGCGACAGCGGTCGTTGATGAGGCACGACGGGAACGATGGATCGGCGCTCGATCGCAGGCAAGGCCGCGGCGGGCTGCCGGTGACCAGGTGCGGGCCGGTCTTTCTTCTGTTGATCGCGCTGCCGGCGCCGTGGTGAGGCCGATCGGGTCAGACATGAAGCCGCTGAAAGCCGTCCATAGGCGCTGTTGGCCGCGGTGGGGTCAACCCGCGCATCAGCCGGGTTCACTCCGTGTTTGGTTCCGATCAATCGACTGAGGGACTATAAGGCCCGGCGAGCGGCGGCAACGCCGTCGTTCGTGAAAAACGGCTTTCACCGGCAAGCGGCGAACCTTCCGTTTTTCACGCCCGCCGTCGCCCTCCACTTCGTTCCGGCCCTGCGGGTGCAGACCGCTCTTCTTCCGGACCTTCTTGGCGTCCCCGTCGATAGATCAAATCACGGAGTGACCCCAATGACCGAGCTGACCAACTTCATCCGCTTCAACGAAGACGGCACGCTGAGCGGCAACATCGCAGCCCTGGATTTCGACTTCAACGTGATCGGCGAGACGCTCAACAGCGACAAGGAAGACGCGCCGGTTTACCGCCTCTTCGGCTACAGCCCCCGCGGCCGCAAGGTCGAGATCGGCGGCATCTGGAAGAAGCAGAGCAAGCAGGGCAACGGATACTTCCAGCTCACCGCCCACACGCCGAACCGGGTGTTCCGGGCCAACCTCGGCCGCTACCCCGGCCAGGACGACGAAAGCCTGATGGCCGTCATCCCCTGGAGCTGAGGCCAACAAGGCGCGGAGCGAGCAGCTCCGCGCCGCCCTCTAAAAGCAACACTTGCCATTCGCCGTGGCGAAACCTAGGGAGCGGGCAATGCGTTGGAGATTTGGCATAGATGCCCTGCGCTTTATCCAAAGGGCATCGCAATCAGGCTGTTGGCGGATAATGTGGTAATATGTACCTTCCCGCACATATGGGGTGGGGAACAAGCGAAACATATGAAGAAAGAAGAACTCTATAGGCGCTTCGATTTGAGACCTGAAGATCCTTTTGTGTGGTTTAATGGGCCACCGGTTCTTGAGGAAATTCCTTGGGGCTATGTGGGGGTGAACCGAAGAAAGCTCGCCAAGATCGTCGAGAAGCGGCCGCCGAGACACACGAACATGGTTCCGCTGCTAAAGCTTATGTTGCGTGGCTTGGTCTTTAATCCCCAAGTGGATGGAGGAATACTGCCGTTTACAGAGCTAGCGAGAAGGATCAATAAGAGCAGATTTACCGTTCATAGAGAGAGTAAATTGCTTTCGGAACTTGGAGCTTTGTATCCAATATCTTATAATGGACGGTACGCAGTGAATCCGGAATTGGCCCAAGCAGTCCTGCCCGCTGGCTTCGTTCCGTACGTCGCACCACCAGTTAAGCCCAAAGAAGGGGCGAAAAACGAAGAGGCCGTGTCATGACCGTCGTGCTGGAGCGCAAGATTCTTTCCGACGCTGAAATGAAGCGCCGCCGCGAGGCGGTCTATCGGGCCGATCGCACCAACGCCCTGGAGGGTGCGGAGCGCGGTCCGGAGACTGACGCGGTGTTTGACGCGTATATTCGCGGCGAGATTGAAGCTCACGAAATCGCACCCCGACTGAAGGCCCTTCGCGCACGCCACTGATGCCGAATTACACGCTTCAGAACGGCACGCTCAAGAACCTTCTTGGCGCGACGGAGGCCGGTGAGCTCGAGAAATTCGAGGCCGGCTATGTCGCCGCCCGCGCCATTGAACTGGACGCCGGCGGCGGCCCTCGAGCGACATTCGATGAATCGCACCTGAGGGCGCTCCATCATCATCTTTTCCAGGACGTCTATGAGTGGGCCGGGCGAATGCGTCATGAGGCGGTCACCCTGTCCGACGGCACTGTCGCCACCATGCCGACAATGGCGAAGATCGGCGGGGCCGATTTCTCTATCGGTCCACAGGTCGGCCGTGACGTCGACCAGCTCACGGGCGACCTGCACGAGACCAATCTCCTGCGCGGGCTGGATCGCGATGAATTCGCGAACCGTGCGGCGGAAATTTTCGGCCGTCTCAACAGCATACACCCGTTCAGAGAAGGCAACGGACGCACCCAGCGCGCTTTCCTAGCCGCGTTGGCGGACAACGCCGGCCATCCACTCGCGTTCGAAGCCGTCTCACGCGAGCGCATGATCGTTGCCAGCATCGCCAGCCATGAGCAACGCGATTTCGAGCCCATGCAGCGATTGTTCCGCGAGATCGCAAACCCCGAGCGAGTTCAGGCATTGCGTGAGGCGCAGACATTTCTTTCACGCAACGGCTTCGACTGGAACAACGTCTATATGGCGACGACCGAGCCGCAGCGGCCCTATAACGGCCTACTTGTCGGTGTGAATCGCGAAAACTTCATGATGCGTGACGACAAGAACATTCTAATCGGCTGGACCAGGGATCTCCCCCGGCCGATTCCGGATTCCGGAGCATCGATCAAGTTCGAGGCCGGCCGCGATCGGAAACTGGAAATGCGGGGACCGTCGTACGGCCTCGAGTAACAGCCATTGGGGGCGAAAACCGAGTGCGCAATGCCAGCTTGCGCCACCGAGGGGAGATGGGCTCCCCCGGCTGAGGGCGTCAGCCTCGCCCCTAAACTGGAGGAGGTGCATTTGTGGTTTTTGCCACTGAGCATCTCCCTTAGAATGACAAAGACCCGGAAGAGCTGGACACTCGTGCTCCGGGTCAATGTCATCTTCTAAGGAAGAGGGGCGTCGGGGAAACCTGACGTCCCACTCCAGTTCCAATATAGCGACTTTGGCGGTCTTTTCCAACGTTCGTGATCGAAAAGAACCCGGACGGCCTGGCAAGTCCGCATCCAGGTCCTGATCTTGATCTAGTCTAGGAAACGGGGCGTCAGGGAAACCCGGCGTCCCTTCGGTCCTAAATATAGCGATTTCGCCCGACATTTCCAAAACGTATCTGGCGGTGGATGGGAGGATGGAGCAGCGCGGTACGGGCCAGCCGCCTCCTTCACAACCACATTAGGCCAATGCCACAAGCCTTCGACCCTACGCCGGGCCACCCTGGTGCCAGAAGCCGGAAGCTCGGCCGAGTACGCGGGGCTGGGCAGGGGAGTTGCCCTATTGGCGCGCTCCTGATCCTCGTCGCTCCGAACGCACTTGCGCGGCCGCGACGGGCTGCCGGTGACCAGGTGCGGGCGGTCATTCTTCTGTTGATCGCGCTGCCGGCGCCGTGGTGAGGCCGATCGGGTCAGACATGAAGCCGCTGAAAGCCGTCCATAGGCGCTGTTAGCCGCGGTGGGGTCAACCCGCTCATCAGCCGGGTTCACTCCGTGTTTGGTTCCGATCAATCGACTGAGGGACTATAAGGCCCGGCGAGCGGCGGCAACGCCGTCGTTCGAGAAAAACGGCTTTCACCGGCAAGCGGCGAACCTTCCGTTTTTCACGCCCGCCGTCGCCCTCCACTCCGTTGCGGCCCTGCGGGTGCAGACCGCTCTTCTTCCGGTCCTTCTTGGCGTCCCCGTCGATAGATCAAATCACGGAGTGACCCCAATGACCGAGCTGACCAACTTCATCCGCTTCAACGAGGACGGCACGCTGAGCGGCAACATCGCAGCCCTGGATTTCGACTTCAACGTGATCGGCGAGACGCTCAACAGCGACAAGGAAGACGCGCCGGTCTACCGCCTCTTCGGCTACAGCCCCCGCGGCCGCAAGGTCGAGATCGGCGGCATCTGGAAGCAGCGGAGCAAGCAGGGCAACGAATACTTCCAGCTCACCGCCTACACGCCGAACCGGGTTTTCCGGGCCAACCTCGGCCGCTACCCCGGCCAGGACGACGAAAGCCTGATGGCCGTCATCCCCTGGAGCTGAGGCCAACAAGGCGCGGAGCGAGGGGCTCCGCGCCGCCGCACAGCCTCCCACCCACCGCCAGATACTTTTTGGAGACGACCATGAGTCGCTACACAGTAACCGTCCGCAAGGGATCGAGAACCGACACGGACGCAACCATCGGCTACGATAAGCCCCTGAACACGTATTTCCTGCACGCCTTCCCGCATCCGGAAACCGACGTCATGGAACTTGAAGTGGGCACTGTCACCCAACGTATTGACAGCCTGGAAATGCTCCTCGAATACGCCCGCTGGAACGGCTATGAAGTCAGCGGTTTGACCAGTGAGATCATCCTCGACCTGATGCGATCCCACGCGAACCTCTGAAATTTGGCGCGGCACATGCCGCGCCTTTTTCATGCGCCGCTCTCCGGTAGCTCCGCAACCTCGGCATTGTCGGCCGGTTCCCGTAATCGCTTGAACGAAGCGTGACGCAATTTCCCTTCGTGTGTCCAAGCCCGAAACTGAATCTCCGCCACCAGTGTAGGC
The DNA here is from genome assembly GCF_029457495.1 of Chelativorans sp. AA-79. NCBI lineage: Bacteria > Pseudomonadati > Pseudomonadota > Alphaproteobacteria > Hyphomicrobiales > Phyllobacteriaceae > Chelativorans > Chelativorans sp. AA-79. The sequence goes on along the minus strand of NZ_CP120363.1, from coordinate 125,445 downwards.
TCGACATAGACGGCGCCTTTTCGACGGAGGGTAACAACCGGCGTGCTCGTCTGAATCTCGTCCAATCGCCGCTTCAAATCTCGCAGTGTTTTATCGGTGAACCCTGTTCCGACGCCACCGACGTAGACGAGCTGCTCACCTTTCCTCGCAGCAAGAAGAAGACGGCCGATCGCGCCTTGCATGGCAACCGACGGTTCATAGCCGACGATTGCAAAGCTACCCGCCTGGGAGCAGGTGACTTTCAGCCAGTCTCCTGTCCTGCCCGAGCGATACGGCCGATCCAATCGTTTCGCGATGATCCCCTCGAGCCCCAAATCGCAGACATGTTGAAGCAGGATGTCGCCGTTTGCCTCTATCCGCTCAGAGAGCTGTATGTTCCCCTGTCGCTCGACAAGGATGGTTTCGATCAACTGGCGACGCTCAACGAGAGGCCGGCCGGTGAGGTCCTGCCCATCCAGATAGAGCAAGTCGAAAGCCATAAGGATCGACTCACGCGCATGCCGGTGGCCGGCACGACCGCCTAGTGCCTGCTGCAGGGCACCGAAGTCCGGCCGGCCGCTCGCATCGAGCACAACGGCTTCGCCATCGAGGATTATTGTTTCGTGCCCGAGCTCGCGTGCCGCGTCGGCAATATGCCTGAATCCTGGTCGTCTGGAAGCTCGACCGTCTGGGCCGGTCGCTCTCTCACCTGATCCGGATCGTCGAAGAATTGAAGGTACGCGGCGTCGCTTTCCGATCTCTGACGGAGGCAATCGACACGACGAATTCGCACGGCGCGTTTCTGTTCAACCTGTTCGGCTCGCTTGCCGAATACGAGAGGGCGCTGATCACGGAGCGGGTCAATGCCGGCCTGACTGCGGCGCGCCGGCGTGGCCGCAAAGGCGGCAGACCACCGACGATTGACGCGGAAAAGGTCGAGCAGATCCTGGCGGCCCTGGAAGCCGGTGCCAGCAAGGCGTCCGTGTGCCGGACGTTCCAGGTGCCGCGATCGACGCTGATCGACACATTGCGGCGCGCCGGATGGACCGGACCTGGGAATAAAGATGCGCTCGACACCTCGCTTTAAGGCTGGGTGTGACCGATGTCTTTCCTCGATGCGCAGCCGCGCACCATTCTGTTCGAGCCGTCTGACGTTTATGAAGAGGCTCTGGCCCGCTATGCGCTATCTGCTGAGGATGTCGCTTTCGCCAAGGTGCATCGCCGGTCGCATAATCGGCTGGGCTTTGCCATCCAACTCGCGCTGGTCCGTGATCTGGGCCGTCCGTTGCGGGCAGGCGAAGTTCCACCCCCGGCGGTTGTCTCGGTTGTCGCCGACCAGCTTGGCATTGATCCTGCGGTGTTCGAACTCTACTCCCAACGGGAGGAAACGCGCCGCGAACATACACGGGAGATCGTTGCCGCGCTGGGTCTTCGGCCTGTCCGGGCGAGCGATTATCGTACTCTGATCACGGTGGCTGCACGTGAGGCGGCCGCGACCGAGCAAGGCGCGGCTATTGCCAAGGCGGTGATCGAGGCCCTCAAGGACAGGAAGCTGCTCGTTCCCGTGCCGGAATTGCTGATACGTCTGGCGATGGCGGGCCGGGCGGCGGCGCGGCGGCATGCTTATCGCGAGTTGATCCGGGGCCTGGAGCAATCGTCCGTCGGAGCGCTTGACCAGCTTCTCGTTGAGCGGGCCGGCGACCGGAGCCACCTCGGCTGGATCGCAGAGGCGCCTGAGGGGGCAAAACTGAAGAACCTCAAGGGCCTGATGGCCCGCCTCGACGTTCTGCGTTCGGCCGCCATTTCTGACGAGCGGCGGAAAACAATTCATGCCAATCGCTATGGCATCGTCGCCCGGGACGCGCGCGTCCTGCATGCACGCGAGATACGACGCCTGACATCCGAGCGTCGCTACGCCACGCTGACCGCCTTCGTCATCGAAAGGCAGGCAGCGATCACCGACCTCGCGATCGACATGTTCTGCAAATTGATCGGCAGCACCCGTCGCAAGGCCGAGATCAGCCGCAAGGAGCGACGGCTGAAAGAGGCGGACGTTATTGATGGGGTGGCGCTCGATCATCTCAAACTCGGCGAGGCGCTCTTAGCGGCCCGTGAAAGCAACGCCGATTTTGCATCCGCGATCGCATCCTCCCTCGGCTGGGACGGATTGATCGCCAGCATGGCTGCCGCCAATTCCGTCGTGCATCCTGATCGCATCGATGAATTCGACGAACTCATCGGGCGGTACAAATCGTTGCGCAAGCTCGGCAGGCTCATGTTCGGCGCATTTTCGTTCCGATCATTTCGGCCCGATGATCCGGTCCTCAGAGCAGTCGACCATCTAGGTGCACTGTACGGCGGGCGGAAATTGCCCGCGCAGGTGCCGCTCGCGTTCATGACCCGCAAATGGCGGCGGCGCGTGCGCTCGGATGGTGTCAACATCGACCTGCGCGCCTGGGAAGTGGCGGTGCTCGTTCACCTGCGGGAGCGCCTGCGGGCCGGTGATATCTGGGTCGATGGCAGCCGCGCATGGCGCAGCTTTGAGGATTATCTTCTGCCGCGGCCGATCTTCGACCTGATGCGCGCCGAAGGACGGCTCGGGCTTGCGATCCCCGACAGCTTTGCGGAGTGGCGGGCCGAGCGCACCGCCACGCTCGACGCCAAGCTGAGAGAACTGGCCAAGGCTGCTGCTGCAAACGCCATTCCGGATGCGGCGATTTCCGACAAGGGTCTGTCGATCTCGGCGATCCGCGAGGAGGAGCGTGACAGGATCGTCGCGCTCAGCCGCCGGCTTTATATTCTGGTCCCGCGGATCAGGATCACCAGCCTGCTTGCCGAAGTTCATAGCTGGACCAGGTTCCTCGACAGCTTCACGCACTATCGCACCGGTGAGACGGCAAACGACGAGGCGGCACTGATGGCCGCGATCCTTGCCGACGCCACCAATGCCGGCGCGGAACGCATGGCGGAAAGCTCGCGTGGCGTCACAATTCACCAGATGATGCTGATGATCGATCGGCATCTGCGATCGGAAACCTACGCGACGGCAACCGCCGTGCTGGTCGATGCGCAGCAGGCACACCCCTTCTCCGCAATCTGGGGTGACGGCCATATCTCCTCCTCGGACGGACAGTTCTTTCCGGCCGGCGGGCGTGGCGAAGCCAACCTCGAATACAATGCAAAATACGGCAAACGGCCGGGTGCGTCGATCTATGGCTTCCTGTCCAACCGTTTCGCCTCCTTCTTCTCCCGCATGATCCAGGCCTCCGAAAGCGAGGCGCCTTACGTGCTTGACGGGCTCCTGCACAACGAAAGCTCAATCGAAATCCATGAGCATGCCACCGATACCGCCGGCGCGACCGAAACGTCGTTCGCCATGTTCCATGCCTATGGCTACAGGCTCATCCCCCGCATTCGTAACCTCGGCAATCGCAGACTGTTCGTCATTGATCCCGACCCGGCCTACAAATCGCTTGATGCGCTGATCGGCGGGACCGTCAACATGACCGTGATCGAGCAGCATTGGGACGAGGTGCTGCGGCTGAAGGCCTCGATCGGCGCCGGCCTGGTTCCGCCATCCGTGATCCTGAAAAAGCTGGCCGCATCGCCGCGGCAGAACAGGCTCAATCAGGCCCTGCGCGAAATGGGCCGGATCGAACGCTCGATCTTCATCTGCGACTGGCTGCTCGACACGAAGCTGCGCCGCAGATCGCATGCCATCTCAACAAGGGCGAAAGCCGTCACGCTCTTGCACGCGCCGTCTTCCTTCACCAACTCGGCGAACTGCGCAACCGCATCGCTGAAACCATGGCCTACCGGGCTTCCGGTCTCAATCTCGTCGTCAACGCCATCATTCTGTGGAACACCGTCTATCTCAGCCGCGCCAACGACTATATCCGCAGCCAGGGCATCGTCATTCCGGACGAGTTGCTCTCCCAAGTTGCGCCGCTCCCGTGGGCTCATATCGCACTCACCGGCGACTACCTCTGGAACGAAATTGACCGCCCCCTCGAACGCTTCAGGCCGATCCGCACTAGCCGCTTCAATCCAAACAACTTCAGATTCCCTTAGACCCAATGACCGTCATTCCCTCCGAGCTCTGGAGGTCGGTTGGTAGCATAGGAACTGTCCATACCACCAACCAGGAGAGTGACGATGACGAAGATGAAATTCATTGGCCTTGATGTTCACAAGGAGACGGTCGCGGTCGCAGTTGCCGACGCAACACGTGACGGCGAAGTCCGATTCTATGGAACGATCCCCAACACACCGGAGGCTATCCGACGCCTTTCCGACCGGCTTTCCGGCTCCGGTGTAGACCTGTATTTTTGCTACGAGGCTGGCGGATGCGGATATGGAATTTACCGGCAGCTTCGGCAGTTGGGAGCGTCCTGTGATGTCATCGCCCCGTCGATGATGCCTAAAAAGCGCGGCGACCGGATTAAGAACGACCGGCGTGATGCCGTTACCCTTGCTCGGCTGCTACGAGCCGGTGAACTGACCGCTATCTGGGTACCGGATGAGAATCACGAAGCGGTGCGCGATCTGGTCAGGGCACGGCGTCAGGCAAAAGACGATCTTGTCGCCGCCCGGCAGATGCTACTGGGGTTCCTGCTGCGGCACGGGCGCAAATTTGCCGGCCGGACAAACTGGACCCGCATGCATTGGCACTGGCTCGGAGAACAGGCTTTCGGCTCGCCGCATCAGCAGTTTGTATTTGGTGAATGCATCCGCCGCATCGAGGAAGCGCAAGCCCGATGCGGCCGGCTTGACCGGATGCTTGAGGAGGCGATGGGGAATTGGTCGTTGGCGCCGCTCGTGAAAGCGCTGCAGGCTTTACGCGGTGTCGGCCTGGTGATCGCCGCGACGCTGGTGAGCGAGATCGGCGACCTTGGCCGCTTCCGGACGCCGAAGCATTTGATGAGCTGGCTCGGCCTTGTCCCTTCGGAAGCATCAAGCGGTACGCGAACGCGGCGAGGAGCAATTACAAAAACCGGCAATGGCGAGGCACGTGCCATGCTGGTCGAGGCCGCCTGGTCCTATCGTCTGCCTGCCCGAGAGGAACGGAGGTACAAAATGCGCGTGGAAGATCTACCGGAAGAGATCAGGTCGATCGCATGGAAAGCGCAGACTAGGCTCTGCCAGAGGTATCGCAGGCTTGTGGCGGCCGGTAAACCGCAACCGAAGGTCATCACCGCGATTGCCCGCGAACTGGCCGGTTTCGTCTGGGACGTAAGCAGGCACGTGCAGCGACCCGACCTTGCCGAAGAGCACAGGTGATCTGCAATCCCGATTGATTTGAACAATACCAACCTGACCGGCGTGCCGCGAAATCCAGGCATGATGGGAAATCCTCGGCACACGCTGGGGCAAGCTTCGAGCTTATGCCCGTCCTTAGAAGGAGGAAGGCCCGCGACGAACATGGGAAATGCGGTACCCAATCCGCGGATGAGAGCATGATTGATCGTCGCCGATCGGATCGCGGCACACCGGTCAGGTTGAAAATAAACGACGGCGATCTACACTCGCCGATGCTGTTCTATGCTTCCTTACCCCATGACGGTCATGAGAGAGCGTGTATCGTTGCAGAGATTCCCACGGAGCCCCATCGAGACCGGCGTTCCCGCTCTCGTGGAAGCACGATGCCTCATAGAAAGGTTCCACACCATGATCCGCAACAAGATCGCAGCAGATCTCGACCCGTGGACGGCCGACGCGAGCACAAGCCTGATTGCATCCTTTGCAAACGGCATCAAAAGGGACAAGGCCGCTGTCTACGCAGCGATCACCGAGCCTTGGTCGAACGGTCAGACCGAGGGTCAGATCACAAAGCTCAAGCTCGTCAAGCGGCAGATGTATGGTCGAGCCAAGCTCGACCTGTTGCAGGCAAGGCTGATCGGCGCAGTATGAACGCCGATATCATCGAGATTGCGTCACAGCCCCGTTACGACGCCGATTGACACACCGCTGTTGGCTTTGATGTTGGCTGAACCCGTCAGTGTGAGGTTTTCGAACAGCTAACCCTATGTCCGAGAAATCGGCAGCCATACCGGTAGTTTAGCTACCCCGCAATTTAGTCGCTTTGGGAGTGGTCCATAATATGATCTAATCCTGGCAGGGAAACAGACAAAAGTCCTGATTGGCGCGCCGGCCACAACGCAGCAGTCCGAGGACTGCTGAGCGTTCAATTTCGTCAAGAAACGAAGGCACAAAACAGGACGATCAGATGCGGCGCACACGGGGAGGAAACTATGAATTTCGCGAGATTCACACGTCGCGCGGCCATGGCAGCCACGTTGCTTACCGCGAGCTTGGTCAATCAGGCATTCGCACAGGATGCTTGGCCGACGAAACCCGTCACGATGGTCATTCCGTTCTCCCCGGGCGGCAGCACCGATTTGATTGGCTGGCTGATTACGCAGGAGTTGTCGAAGGAACTCGGCCAGAATGTTGTGACGGAATATAAGCCAGGCGCCGGTGGCCTGATTGGGGCGACCGCGGTCTCGCAAGCGGCACCGGACGGATACACGTTCGTGTTATCCGGCGTCGCGTCGAACATCATCGCTCCGGTCAAGGCAAATTCGGAGATCGACCCGATCAATGACTTCACCAATGTCGCCGTAATTGGTGGGGGGCCGACGGTCCTTGTCGTTCATCCGGACGTCAAAGTTTCAACGGTAAAAGAGTTCGTCGATCTGTCAAAGGCGACAGCCGAGGGTCTCAGCGTCGTGAATCCCGGCATTGGAACCACCGCCCATCTCTTCTTGGAAATGTTCCGCGCCGAAACCGGGGCGAAGATGGTGCCAATCGCCTATGCCGGCTCTGGCCCGGCCGCGGCCGATCTCGTCGCCAATCAGGTTCCCTACGGTTTCATGACGCTGATCGCCGTTTCCGAGTTTGTAAAATCCGGCCAGATCAAGTTGCTTGGCATGTCATCCGAAGCCCGCAGCCCGCTGTTTCCGGATGTTCCGACGCTCCGGGAAAGCGGCTTTCCAAACCTCATAGGGACCAGCTGGTTTTCGATTTCCGCACCTGCGGGCCTGCCGCAGGACATCGCGAAAAAAATGAATGCCACGGTCAACAAGATACTCGCCGACAAGACCATTCGCGACAAGCTCATCTCCGAGTCGGTGGAAGTATCCCAGCCGCTTGATTTGAAAGGGGTCGACGCCTTCTTCAAGGCCGAGCTCGACCGCTGGAGCCCGATCATCCGCGCGATGCCCAAGTAAGTTCCGCGCGTTGGAAAAGCCGGCGCTGCGACAGCGTGTCAGGGAGCGGGTAATGAAGATCAGGAATCGCAACGATTTCGCGGTCGGAACCGGACTTGCCGCGATTGCGGTGCTGGTTCTGGTCGTGTCGCGTGATTATCCGATGGGCACGGCTGCCAATATGGACACGGGATATATCCCCCGCGCCTTGGCGGTGATGCTTCTCCTGCTTTCGTTGCTGATGACAGGGCGCAGTCTGGCGGTGGTGGGGGAGGGGATTCAATCCTGGTCACTGCGCCCGGTGATCGCCGTCATCGGCGGCGTATTCCTGTTCGCCGCTATGCTGGACGTCGCCGGGATCGTCGTATCGACCTTCGCACTCGTCTGGCTTGGGCGCCTCGCCGCTCCGGAGCGACCCAAACCCATCGAGACGTCGATGCTGGGAGTAGCCCTTGGGCTTGCTTCAGCCGCCATTTTCGTCGGTGGACTCGGCTTGCCGCTACCGGTCTGGCCAAATTTCCATGGCTGAGTTTATCGGCAATCTCGGTCTGGGTTTAGCCACCGCGCTGACGCTGCAGAATCTTGCATTTGTCTTCATCGGAACCTTGCTCGGCACCCTGATCGGCGTCTTGCCCGGCATCGGCGTCACGTCGACGATCGCGATGTTGTTGCCGCTGACCTTCTACCTTCCGCCCGAAGCAGCCATCATCATGCTGGCCGGCATCTACTATGGCGCGATGTATGGCGGATCGACGACGGCTATCCTCGTCAACGTGCCGGGTGAAAGCGCGTCGGTCGTGACGACCATCGACGGCTACCAGATGGCGCGGCAAGGCCACGCCGGCGCCGCGCTCGCCGTCGCCGCTCTCGGCTCCTTGTTCGCCGGAACGGTCGGCACTTTGTGCATCGCACTGTTCGCGCCACCCTTAGTGCTGATCGCGCAGCAATTCGGCGCTGCCGAAAACTTCGCGCTCATGGTGCTCGGCCTGACTGCGGCGATCGTGCTTGCAAATGGTGCGCTCGACAAAGCCGTTGCCATGATCCTGCTTGGCCTGATCTTCGGCCTAGTCGGGACCGACGTGAACAGCGGTGCGCTTCGGTTCACGTTTGAAATTCCGGAACTCAGCGACGGGTTCGGTTTCGTGGCGCTGTCGATGGGGCTTTTCGGCCTCACCGAGGTCATCAGCAATACGGCGCAATCGTCCGATCGTTCGGTGCATGCGGCCAAGGTCGGTCGCCTATGGCTCAGCCGGGAAGACGTCAGGCAGGCGACGCCTGCGGTGCTCAGAGGCACAGCTCTCGGATGTGTGCTCGGTGTCCTGCCAGGCGGCGGCGCTCTTCTCAGCGCGTTCGCGGCATATAGCGTCGAGAAAAAGCTGGCCAAGGATCCGTCGCGCTTCGGCAAAGGCGCAATCGAGGGCGTGGCAGCACCGGAATCGGCCAACAATGCGGGCTCCCAGACCTCGTTTATCCCGATGCTTACTCTCGGTATCCCGGCCAATGTGGTGATGGCACTGATGCTCGGAGCTATGATGATGCATGGCATCCATCCCGGACCGCGCGTCATGACCGAGCGGCCAGAGCTGTTCTGGGGCCTCGTTGCCAGCATGTGGATCGGCAACATCATTCTCGTCATCATCAATCTTCCGCTCATCGGGCTGTGGGTCAAACTTTTGACTATCCCGTACCGGTTCCTGTTTCCGGCCATCCTTCTCTTCTGTGCCATTGGCGCCTTCGCCTCGATGAACAGCGTCTTCGAAATCGTCATGCTCGGCATATTCGGTCTTTTCGGCTATATCCTGCACAAATTTCGATGCGAGCCGGCCCCGCTGATACTTGCCTTCATTCTCGGGCCAATGATGGAAGAGAATTTCAGGCGGGCGATGCTGCTGTCGCGCGGCGACTTTTCCACCTTCCTGGTCCGTCCGATCAGCCTGGTCTTGCTGTTGCTGGCATTGGCGCTTCTGCTGGTGGTGCTGCTGCCGCGCGTACGCCGGACGCGAAAACTTGCCTTCGAGGAGTAACGTCGATGTCGCTTAGCCAAAACATCGGGACCTTTGTGTCGGAGCTTTCCGGCCTCACCCCGCCGGAAGGCTGCTTTACCGCCGCACGGCTGGGGATGACGGACTGCGTCGGCGTCATGCTGGCCGGCGCCGGCATGGAAGGCCCGGCGATCGTGGCCGCCTCCGTGGCGGAGACCAGCGGTCCATCGGCGCCGCAGATCGGTTCCGCGCGCCGCCTCAGTCCGCGTGACGCCGCCTTGGTCAACGGGACCGCGGCGCATGTGCTCGATTTCGACGACATGGCCATGGACGCCCATCCAAGCGCGGTTCTCACACCTGCCATCCTGGCGGTCGGGGCTGCCTATGATTGCAGCGGTGAGGACGCCATCCGCGCCTATATCGCCGGCTATGAAGTATGGGCCTTGCTGCAGGACATTTCCAACCGTGTGCATCTTCAGGACCGGGGTCTGCATCCGACCGGTATCTTCGGTCCAATAGCCGCCGCGGCCGCATGCGCCTATCTCCGCAAGCTCGGCCCCGAGCGGACGGCCAATGCCGTTGGCGTAGCCGCGTCGTTCGGCGGCGGCATCGTCGCCAATTTCGGCTCAATGACCAAGTCGCTGCATTCCGGCTGGGCGAGCCAGGCCGGTGTGGTGGCGGCGGATTTGGCCGCGGGCGGTTTCACGGCGAGCAGCGATGTGCTCGAGCACAGGCTCGGCTTCATCCACGCATACTTCCCCGAGATCGAACAGATCGACACCTCGCTGGCGATGCCGAACGGTGCCTGGCGGCTGGATAGGCGAGGGGTCAACATCAAGCGCTATCCCGTCTGCTACCTGATGCATCGGACCATAGATTCGATGATCGATCTCGTCACCGAAGCGGCGATCGACCCGGATTCGGTACGGGAAATCCGGGTGAATACCGGCCAGACGCAGCTTGCCGTCTTGCGCAACCATGAGCCGAAGACGGGACTGGCGGCCAAATTCAGCATGGAGTTCGCCATGGCTTCGGCGCTCGTCGCGCGCAACGTCGGCTTGTCTCAAGTCGCGGACGACTTCGTTGCTCGCCCCGACGTCGCGGCAGCGATGGGCAAGGTCAGACCAATGGCGGAAGCCGGCTCATCCAGGGGCCCAGCGGCAGGAGACGAGATTTCCGTAGTGCTAAACAGCGGCGAAATCGTGAATGGCCGCCCGATACGCTTTCCGAAGGGAAGCTGGAAGAATCGCATAAGCGAAGCGGAGTTTGAGGTGAAATTTCTGGATTGCGCCAGCCAGCGCAACTCAGGTGCGGACGCCAAGTCGCTTTTCCAGAAGCTGATCCGTCTCGACGCACAGAAATCTTTGCGGGATCTGCAGTTTACAAGCTGATTTTGAAGTCAAGAACGTCGCCGCGTAAGGCGCTGCACGTAAATTGGGAGGAATGAATGCGCATCTTAATCGCAGCACTCACTGCTTTGCTGACCATGCCCGCCGCCGTCGCTGCTCAAGATTATCCGTCGAAGCCAGTGACGATCGTCGTGCCCTTCACGCCCGGCAACTCGGTGGACATCCTCGGACGTTTCTTGGCCGAGAGTCTGAGCAGATTGTGGGGCCAATCCGTCGTCGTGGAAAACCTGCCGGGCGCGGGATCGAGTCTCGGCTCGGCCCATGTCGCCCAAGCTGCGCCAGACGGTTACACTGTGCTTTTCACCGCCTCCACCTTCACGATCAACGCGGCTGTTCGCGATGATCTTCCCTACGATCCCGAGAAGGACCTGACGCCGGTCGCTATGATCGGCGACAGCCGCTCGTTACTGGTGGTCGGTTCCAAGGTCAAAGCCAGGACGTTCGCCGATTTCGTCACCGAAGCGAAGTCGCGCGAGACGTTCCTCGCCACGCCGGGCCTTGGCAGCTACGGACATGTGACCGGCGAAATGTTTGCCGCCGCGACCGACCTGAAATTGACCCCCGTGCACTACAAGAGCGGAGCGGATGCCGGCGTGGACCTGATCGGCGGGCGCTCGGACATCCTCGTCAGTTCGCTCACGACCGCTCTGCCCAATGTCGAGAGCGGGCAACTGCATGCCATCGCCGTGCTCGGCACTGAGCGCACCGCGGCGTTGCCCGACGTGCCAACGCTCAGGGAAGCCGGCATCGACATCGTGGTGCCGAACTTATGGTGGGGCGTTTTCGTGCCGGCCGCGACGCCGGATCCGGTCGTTCAGAAAATTCACGCTGACATCGTGTCGGTGATGAGCAGCGATGCCGCCAAGGCATTCATGGATAAGCAACAGGCGGTCATCAGGCTTCCCGGCCAGAAGGAGTTTGCTCAGCTTGTCATGACCGAACTGGCGCAGTGGAAGGCTTTGGCCAAGGAGCGCGGCATCAAAGCCGAATAAGGCCGCCCGCTTCGCGACTTCAAACAGAAAAGGGAGGAAGAAAATGCGGTTTCTAGCTGCCGTACTGATGCTCGTTCTGGCGTTGCCCATGGCAGCGATGGCACAGGGCTTTCCATCGAAACCAGTGACCATGATAATCCCTTATGCGCCGGGCGGGGCAATCGATATCTCGGGCCGCTTCCTTGCCGATGAACTCGGCAAGCTTTGGGGGCAGCCGGTGGTGGTGGAAAACCGGACCGGCGGCGGCACCGCCACCGGGACCGCGCATGTCGCCCAAGCCGCGCCGGATGGTCACACGATCCTCTATAACTCCAACGCCTACACGATCATTCCGGCGGTTCGAGACGATCTGCCTTACGATCCGGCCAAGGATCTGACGCCGGTCTCGCTGATCGCCGACAGTCAGTTCCTGCTGGTGGCGGGCCCTTCGGTCAAGGCAGCAACCCTCCAGGAATTTGTGACCGAGGCGAAATCGCAGGAAACCTTCATCGCAACCGGCGGCATCGGCGGCATCACGCATTTTGCCGCCGAACTGTTCAACGCGGCCGCCGGGCTCAGCATGAAGCCCGTGCACTTCAAGGGCGGTGCGGAAGCCGCGATCGACGTCGTTGCCGGCCGCGTCGCCGTCTACATCGCCTCTACCACGACGTCCCGGCCCTTTATCGAGAGCGGTCAGCTCAAGGCGCTCGCCGTCATGAGCGATAAACGCCTCGACGTCTTGCCGGAAGTCCCGACTTTCATAGAAGGCGGCGTCGACGTGTCGATGGCGGGCTTGTGGTGGGGCGTGCTGGCGCCGTCGGGGACACCCGACGCCATTGTCCAGCAGATGCACGCGGACATCGCCAAGGTGATGGCTTCCGAGCAGGCCAAGGCCTTCATCGATAAACAACAGGCCACCATCCGGACGCTCACCCAGAAGCAATTTGCCGATCTGGTGGCCGCGGAACTCGTGCAGTGGAAGACACTGGCCGACCAGCGCGGCATCAAGGTCGAATGACGTGGCGAGGTCTCTAGCCAAACCAGATGTTTGGCTAGCCCGTAAATTCGTCGCTTTTCGACTTGCAGCGTTTCAATAAGGTGGCCGTGTTGCGGAGGAGCACGCGGCCCGCATGAAATCTTAGCTTGCAACAGCATTCCGCCAAGGCGCTCGCCTAGGTGGAGAGGCCGCGAACGACCGCGCACGGCGCAGGTCGAATGACACGGAGGAGATAATAATGAAGAAGATTCTGGCGGCCTGCATCGCAGTCCTGGCTATGACAGGAAGTACTGTCGCCCAAAACTATCCGACGAAGCCAGTAACGATCGTCGTGCCGTTCACGCCCGGAAACTCGGTCGACATTCTTGGACGCTTCCTCGCGGAAGGGCTCGGCAAACTTTGGGGTACATCCGTGGTTGTCGACAACCGGGCCGGGGCCGGGTCGGCGGTCGGCACCGCGCACGTCGCACAAGCTGCGGCTGATGGCTACACCTTGCTGTTCACAGCTTCGTCCTATGCGATCACGCCCGCGATCAGGGACGACTTGCCGTTCGATGCCGAAAAGGATCTGGTGCCGGTTGGCATGGTTGGCGACAGCCAATACGTCCTGATCGTCGGATCCAACGTCAAGGCCCGCACCCTCGCCGAGCTCAAGGACGAAGCAAAGACACGCGAGATGTTCCTCGCTACCTCCGGTATCGGCACCGGCACCCATTTTGCCGGCGAACTGTTCAGAAGCGCGACGGGTCTCGATCTCAAGCTGGTCCACTACAAAAGCGGCGCCGACTCCGCCATCGACATGATCGGCGGGCGCGCCGACGTCGCGGTCAACTCGCTGCCGACCGTTCTGCCCAATCTGGAAGGCGGCAAGCTGCATGCGATCGCAGCGATGGGTAAGGACCGGATCGCATCGCTTCCCGACGTCCCGACCTTCGCCGAGCAGGGCGTGGACATCCCGATGTCAGGCCTTTGGTGGGGGACTTTCACGCCCGCCGGCACGCCGGACGCGATCGTTCAGCAACTGAACGCCGACATGGCGAAGGTCATGGCGACAGATGAAGCCAAGGCCTTCATGGCGAAACAGCAGGCGACCGTGCGTTCGCCGAGCCAGCCGGAATTTGCCGAGATCGTGAAGAACGAACTGGTGCAATGGAAGACGCTCGCCAAGGAAAACAACATCAAGGCCGAATAAGCGAGAAGCCCGAACAAGACGGATAAATGGAGGAGAAAATGAAGGCATTATTGCTTGCCGTCGCCGTCGCATTGCTGCCGACTCCTTTGGCGTGGTCGCAGGAGTTTCCAACCAAGCCGGTCAAGATCGTGGTTCCCTATGCTCCGGGCGGCTCGGGCGACGTCACCGGGCGTTTCATCGCCGAAAAGCTGAGCGACCTGTGGGGCCAGTCCACCGTGGTCGAGAACATACCCGGTGGCGGTGGCGCGATCGGCACCGCCCATGTCACCCAGTTGCCGGCCGACGGTTATACTCTGCTATTGCATGCGCCGACCTACGCGATGATGCCGGCGCTGCGCAGCGATCTGCCCTTCGATTCCGAAAAGGACCTCACGGCGGTAACGATCATATCCGAGGCGCAGTTCATGCTGGTTGCCGGCCCGCGCGTGAAAGCCAAGACGTTGCAGGATTTTATCGCGGAGGCCAAAACCCGGGAGATGTTCGCCGCGGCCTCCGGCCCAGGTTCGAGCACCCATATGGGGGCGGAACTGGTCGCGTCGGCGACGGGCGTCCCGCTCACCGTGGTGTTCTACAAAGGGGGCGCGGAGTCGATCCTGGACGTCGCGGCGGGCAGGGCGGATGTATCCGTCGCCTCGGTGACCAGTGCGCGATCGTTCATAGAAAGCGGCGAATTGAAGCCGCTTGCAACGCTGGGGACCAAGCGATTGGACTTCCTTCCGGACGTGCCGACTTTCCATGAGAGCGGCATCGATGCCGAAGAGATTTTGTGGTGGGTCGCGCTGGTCGCGAAAGGGACGCCGGCCGAGATCGTCGACAAGATCAATGCCGATATTCATACGGTGATGACGACGCCTGAGGGAAGTACCTTCCTGGAAAAGCAGCAGGCGACCCATCCGGCTTACTCGCCGCAACAGAGCGGAGACTACATCCTGAGCGAAATGGCGCAGTGGAAGAAGGTGGTGGAGGCACGCGCCATAATGCTGAAATAAACCGTCGACGGCGGTGGCGTGACGAGTCAAAAAACAGTTGTGACTTCGTGGCGTGAACGAGCCGGTGCGATTGTAAAAACTGCCTGCTAGCTTCAAAAGCGGAAGGCGTGGGCACATCCGCCGAAATCTGGGAGAAAATCGGCAGCTGACCGCCTCTTGTCGGGGCGGGCGCACTGAGCCGATGTGAGGAGATGACAATGAAAAAGATAGTGATCACGCTCGCGGCAATCCTTGTGTCGACGGGATTGGCTGCGGCGCAGGAATATCCGACGAAGCCGGTACGCGTTGTTTCGCCCTATGCGCCGGGCGGATCGGGCGACATCTCGGCACGGTTCATCGCCGATGGCCTGGGCCAGATGTGGGGCCAGTCGGTTACCGTGGAGAATATCACGGGCGGCGGCTCGATGATCGGCGCCGGCCACGCCGCGCAGGCTGCTCCTGACGGCTACACCATTCTGGTCCATGGCACGACATTCACCATGCTACCGGCGCTCAGAACCGATCTCCCCTTCGATCCGGGCAAGGATCTAAAGCCGGTCGCGATGATTTCCGATACCCAGTTCGTTCTGGTCGTCGGGCCGAGCGTCAAGGCCAAGACGATCGCGGAGTTCGTCGAAGAGGGAAAGACACGAGAGATACTGGCGACGACCAGCGGGCCTGGAACAAGCACCCATTTCGCCAATGAATTGATCGCTGGGGCCACCGGCATGAAGATGAAGAGCGTCCACTACAAGGGCGGCTCCGAGGCGGTCATCGACGTTGTCGCCGGCCGGGCGGATCTCTATGTCGCGACGGTCACGACGGCACAGGCCTTCCTCGATTCCGGCCAGGTCCGGCCTCTGGCCGTCATGGGCCGCAGCCGGCTGGAAGCGTTCCCGGATGTTCCGACGCTTGCCGAAAGCGGCATCGACGCCGAAGTCGGCCTGTGGTGGGCGACGTTCGTTCCCGCCGCGACGCCTGATGACATCGCCACCAAGCTGAATGCCGACATCAACAAGCTGATGGCCTCGCCCGAGGGCATCGACTACCTGAAGAAGCAGCAGGCGACGCATCCAGATTGGACGCCGGTGCAGTTCAAGGAGTTCTTTGATACCGAATTGGCCAAGTGGAAGAAGGTGGCTGAAACTCAGGGCATCACGCTCAACTGACGTTGCAACCAGTGCCCGGGCATGACGCGAAGAGTGGCTCGTCATGCTCGGGCAGTATCCATTCAGCACGGCCGATCGGTCGAGATGCGCCGACCAGCAGGGGTTAGACGTGAGCGATATCCTTCTCGACAAAGCCGATGGCATAGCCACGATAACACTGAACGATCCCGGCACGCTGAATTCGTTGTCGGAAGACATGCAGTTCCGCCTGCTCGACATGGTGAACCGGACCGCCGCCGACAGCACCGTCAGAGTGGTCGTGCTCACTGGTGCCGGCCGGGGATTTTGTTCCGGCGGGAACGTCAAGAAAATGGGCTCGAAGATCGAGGAATCGATGGAGGTTCGCGCCGAGGTGATGCTGCAGAAGCATCAGGTCTCGGTACGGATTCAGGAAAGCCCCAAGGTGTTCATCGCTCTGGTCAATGGCGCGTGCTTCGGAGCCGGTCTTGGTCTGGCGTTGGCATGCGACTTCCGGCTGGCCGCGAAATCCGCGAAGTTCGGAACGGCCTTCGCCAAGATCGGGCTGTCTGGCGACTTCGGCGTGTCGTGGACTCTGACCAAATTGGTGGGCAGCGCTAGGGCTAAGGAGATGATGATCCTGGGTGACCCGATCGACGCACCGAGAGCCAAGGAGTTCGGCCTGGTCAACGACGTCTGCGACGATGTCGAGCTGCTGGACAAGGGATTGCAGTTGGCGAAACGTCTCGCACAGGGACCGAGCGTCGCCTACGGCTACATCAAGAAGAACCTAGCCGCCTCTCACAGCTCGACCTTGGCGGAAATCGTTCAAATCGAAATCAGAAACCAGATGCAGGCGTTTCAAACAAAGGATCATCGCGAAGCGGTCCTGGCGTTTTCGGAGAAGCGCCAGCCCACCTACACGGGAACTTGACTTGAGCCATTATTCGATTCGCGCAGGATCGTGCCGGGTCCAGTCATGAGCTTGCTCCAGAACAATTCTGTGATGACTTTGAATCACGAATATGGTGTTGCCGCCTGAGACTCGCCATCGGATAGTTCCGCGGCTTGGGATGGGAGCCGAGAGTTTTCCCGCTGATATCCGGGACGGAAACAGACCGCGGCTGCCATGCGGTAGTCTCGTCGTCACGCACCGCTGTCAGCATCCGCATTCGCCTGGACAGCAGGGGGGTCGACCAAGGCGAAATCGTATCTGTTGGATCGAAATCGTATCTGTTGGATCACGGATCCGTGCTTATGAAGCAAGGCGCAGACCATTCCTGTTGGTCAACTATAAAAAGAGGTGAGGAAAAACTTTGATGATCAAGAACGAGAAGGATCTCGGGGCGGGCTTGATGTTCGCCGCCCTTGGCGTGCCGATGGCATACCTCTCGACCAGCTATCGTATGGGCACCTCGGCCGAAATGGGGCCCGGCTATTTCCCATTTCTTGTCGGCTGCCTCCTAGCATTCGTCGGGTCGATCCTGATCGTCAAGGCCTTGTTGAGGAAGGATGGGAAGGACACCAACAAGATCGCCAGGTTCGATCTTCGCAGCCTCGGCATAATCACGCTCTCGATCGTCCTTTTCTCCGTCGCGCTGGATTACCTGGGATTGGTCGCCGCCGTCGCCGCGCTGGTTATCGTCTCAAGTTTCGCCAGCCACGAATTCAACTGGCGGGCGACTTTGGCGAACACGGCTTTTCTCATCGTCTTCACCATCCTGGTGTTCGTGGTCGGTCTCGGCGTGCAGCTCGAGATCTGGCCCCCTTTCATGACAAACTGATTGGCACCGAGATGGATCTGTTCAGCAATCTCGCCCTGGGTTTTTCAGCCGCTGTTTCAATCCAGAATCTGTTCTTCGCTTTTGCAGGATGCCTGCTCGGCACCCTGATCGGCGTACTGCCGGGACTCGGTCCGCTGGCGACGATCTCGATGTTGTTGCCGTTCACCTATGGCCTCGATCCGCTAGCGGCGCTGATCCTGCTCGCCGGGATCTACTATGGTGCCGCTTATGGCGGGTCCACCACCGCGATCCTGGCCAATCTCCCCGGAGAATCGAGCTCGGTCGTTACGGTGATCGACGGTTACCAGATGGCCCGGCAAGGCCGCGCCGGCGTGGCCATCGCCACCGCCGCGATCGGCTCGTTCTTCGCCGGCTGCGTCGGGACTCTGGTTCTGGCCGCGTTCGCCACGCCGCTGTCGAACCTCGCTTTCAAATTCGGCGGCGCGGAGTATTTCTCGCTCATGGTCGTCGGCTTGATCGGCGCCGTATCCTTGTCGAGCGGCTCCTTCATCAAATCCACGGGAATGGTTCTGGTCGGCCTGGCTCTCGGGCTCGTCGGCGCGGATGTGAATTCCGGCGTGCTTCGGTTCACCTTTGGCCAACCGCACCTCTGGGAAGGTGTGAATTTCATCATCCTGGCCGTGGGTCTGTTCGCATTTGGCGAGATCGTCGCCAGTCTTGAGGAGAAGGAGAACCGCGAGACCTTTACCGGCAAGCTGACCAACGTCATGCCGACGCGCACCGATTTCCGCCGGATGATGCCGGCGATCCTGCGAGGCACCGGCATTGGCACCTTGCTCGGCATCCTGCCTGGCGCCGGCATCACCATGGCATCCTTCTTCGCCTACGCCATCGAGAAGAAGGCATCGCATTATGCCAACGAACTGGGCCATGGCGCGATCGAGGGCGTGGCAGCGCCCGAGTCGGCGAACAACGCAGCCGCTCAAACCGCTTTCATTCCAACGCTCACACTGGGTGTCCCGGGCAGCGCCACCATGGCCCTGATGCTGGGTGCCATGGTGATGCACAACATCCAGCCAGGCCCATCGGTCATCACCAAGAATCCAGAACTTTTCTGGGGGCTGGTTGCTTCGATGTGGCTGGGCAATTTGATGCTGATTCTGTTCAACCTGCCGCTGGTCGGGCTGTGGATCAAGATCCTGAGGATTCCCTACCGGGTGCTGTTTCCCGCCATTCTTCTGTTCTGCTGCGTTGGCATCTATTCGACCAATCTGACCACGTTCGATATCTATCTCGCAGCCGGCGCCGGCGCTTTGGGCTATATCTTCCGCAAGCTCAATTGCGAACCGGCGCCGCTGATCCTTGCCTTCGTGCTCGGACCTTCGATGGAAGAGTACTTCAGGCGGGCTCTGGTGCTGGCGAATGGCGATTATTCAGTCTTCGTGACGTCACCGATATCGCTGGGCTTCCTGTTGCTGGCCGTTGGACTGGTGGTCATGGTCATGCTGCCGGCCCTGCGCAGGAACCGCAAGGAAATCTTCGCCGACGAAGCGGGGTGACAGGCCCGCGATCGGGAATGCTGTCCCGGAGTCACAACTGCTTTGATGCTTGATCGGTGGTTCGCGCCGGCCGGAACGCTAAGGTTCGTCAACCGATGCATCCGCGGAAACACCAAGCGTCGCGGAGAATATACGAATGCTGGACCACATCGACATCGAAGTTCTGAAAGGGGGTTCCGCTCTTCGCCGCCAGGTGCGGGATTTCGTCGAAACCGAGACGTTCCATCGCACCCCAGAAACCTGGGACTCGTTCAATCCGGATTTCAGCCGCAAGGTCGCGGCCGAGGGCTGGATCGGCATGACCTGGCCGAAACGCTATGGCGGAGGAGAACGTTCCGCGCTGGAGCGCTACGTCATCACCGAGGAATTGCTTGCCGCGGGCGCCCCGGTCCGGGCGCATTGGGCGGCGGACCGACAGATCGGTCCGATACTGCTCGCGGCGGGAAGCGAGTACCTGAAGGAGCTTCTGCTGCCGCGTATCGCCGCGGGCGAATGCTTCTTCTGCATCGGCATGAGCGAGCCCAACAGTGGATCCGACCTGGCTTCGATCCGGACGAAAGCCAGCAAGGCCGATGGCGGCTGGCTGGTTTCCGGTCAGAAAGTGTGGAGCGGTTATGCCCATCGCGCCCACTACATGAACCTGTTTGCCCGGACTTCGCCCTTCGACAAGGAAAGCCGGCACAAGGGTGTGACGCAGTTCGTCCTCGATATGTCGTCTCCAGGGATCACCGTAAGGCCGATCTATAACCTGGCGAACGACCACGACTTCAACGAGGTGATATTCGACGACGTGTTCGTTCCCGATGCCATGCTGATCGGGGAGGAAGGCGACGCCTGGGGGCAGGTTTCGGGAGAACTGGCTCACGAACGGGCAGGGGCGGAACGCTGGCTCGGCACATTTGGCCTGCTGACAGCGCTGATCGATGAGGTCGATGCCGGCATCGCGTCAGGCGATGCGGAAAGGATCGGCCGTGTCGTCGCGCAGGTCTGGACCCTTCACCGCATGTCGCTGTCGATCGCCGCCTCCGTGCGGGAAGGCGCCGACCTGCCGACGGTTGCCGCGCTGGTCAAGGACATGGGCACCGAGCTCGACCAGGCCGTCCCGGAAGTCGCACGGGCGGTTATGACCGAAAGCAGGCGGCTGGCCTCGCCCACCGGTGAAACATTCCAGCGGATCTTGCGCCGTTCCACCTTGTACGCGCCCGCCTACAGCATCCGTGGCGGCACGCGGGAAATCCTTAGGGGCATCATCGCAAGGGGCATCGGGCTGAGATGAGCGAAGCGAGCGAGGCTCTCTCGGCGACGGCGCGCCGGTTCTTTGCCGACAAGATCACGAAAACCCTCCGCGAACAGGTCGAAGGCGGCGGTTGGCCGGCGTCGTTGTGGAATGAGGCGGACGCGCTCGGCTTTACCGGTGTGGCGCTAAGCGAAGGGCGCGGCGGACTGGGCTTCGATTTTCACGACATCGCATCGCTTCTGTTCGAGGCAGGCCGGGCGGCGGCGCCGCTGCCACTCGGAGAAGCAGTGCTGGCGGAGTTCATCCTGGCCGCGGCCGATCTGCCGCCGGCGTCCGGCTTCGTTGCAGTTTCATCGGCAGCGCCGGCTGACAGGCTGCAGCTCGAGCGCGGCAATGGCGGGTGGACCGCGACGGGTGTGCTTCACAATGTGCCATGGGCGCGTCACGCTACCAACGTTGTCGCCATTGCAGAGATGGATGGCAAGCCGGTGACAATTCTCCTGCCGCGTCTCGGCCGCTGCAGCCATGGCTGCAATCTCGCCGACGAGCCGCGCGACCAACTCGATATAGATCATGTCGCAATACCCGATGACCATGTCGGAAGGGCAGGGGCGGGACTCACCTGCGCACGTATGTTCACCCTCGGTGCCTGGGTCAGGTGCGTCATGATGAGCGGCGCTCTGGAGGGCATTTTGGACATCGCCGTCGGCTACGCCAAGGATCGTGTCCAGTTCGGCAAGCCGATCGCGAAATTCCAGGCCATCCAGCAGCAGATGGCGGTCCTCGCATCGCAGGCGGCGTCAGCCGCGGCCTCCGCCGCCGGAGCAACGGCGGCGCTGTCCACCACGGGCGGCGATTTCGAGATTGCGCTGGCCAAAACGCGTGTCGGCGAAGCGGCCGGCATCGCCGCTGCTATCGCACACCAGGTTCATGGAGCGATCGGCTTCACCCGGGAGTATCGCCTGCAACTTAGCACACGGCGGCTGTGGGCTTGGCGCGACGAGTTTGGCGGAGAATCCGAATGGGCGGCGAAAATCGGCGTCATGGTTGCCGCTGGCGACGGCCGAGCGCTTTGGCCGCTGCTGACTGCCGCGGAACATGGCTGACAAAACATGTCTAGAGACAGGGAGCGGACCATATGAGCGACGAGAAATATATTCTTTTCGAGACCGACGAGCATGGCGTGGCGACGCTCACGCTCAACCGACCGGAGAAATACAACGCTTTCATCCCGGAGATGCTGACGCAATGGCGCGAAAAATTGGCGGAGGCCAGGGATGATCCCAAGGTGCATGTCGTTGTGCTCACCGGCGCCGGCAAGGCATTCTGCGCGGGCGGCGACTCCGGCAAAATGGCCGATAGGGCGACCGAAAACGCGCTGACACGCAAGGATTTCCTTTGGCGTCAGGTGCACGAGATTCCTTTGCTGCTCGATCGCTTCGAAAAGCCGATCATCGCGGCGATTAACGGCGCCGCGCGCGGCGCTGGTCTCGACATGGCGTTGATGTGCGACATCCGTTATATGGCGGAATCCGCCAATGTGGCCGAGAGCTACATCAACGTCGGCATGATCGCGGGAGATGGTGGCGGCTATTATCTTCCCCGGCTGATCGGGCTCGATCACGCTCTTGAGATCTGCCTGACCGGTCGGGTGGTGGGATCCGCCGAAGCGAAGGCGCTCGGGATGGTCACGCATGTCGTGCCTGACGAAGAACTGCTACCGGCTGCATACAAGCTGGCGCGCACCATCGCCGAGCAGCCCCAAGCCGCCATCAGGATGTACAAACGCTCGCTCTATCAAAGCCTGTCCATGACCCTGTCGGCCCATCTCGACATGGTCTCCTCGCACACCTCCGTGCTGCGCGAGACGCCGGAACATCGCGAGCGTGTCGAGCGGCTTCGCAACAAGACGTTGCCCAAGGCATCCTGAAGGGACGGCTTGTATGCATCTCCGCGGCCGCGATGCGGCCGTTTCGCCGGACTGTCATGCGGCGGCGGCTAAAGCGGAATCAACGCTTGTGACGGAAGCCGGCCAGCACATGAGAAAGCCCGACGGCAGATCCGGTGAGCATAAGGCCGAGCGCCAGGAAGATGCCTGCCACGCCAACCGATGAGGCAATCAGGCCGGCACCCAGCGGGATGGCGAACTGGGTGAGCCGGTTTGCCGCATACCGCATCGACAGCGCCGTGGCTCGCGCGGCGGGCGGTGCGACCTGAACCACCAGCGCGATGGAGCAAGCCAGAGCGAGAGACAGCGATATGCCGGCGCAGGCGAGGCAGAACGCGGTAACGTATACGGATGTCGGAACCGCCAGTCCGCCAACCGAGACTGCCGCTCCAACCGTCGCCCCCAGCAGCAGAGCCACGCGTCCGAGGCGGGCCACCAGCCATCCGAAGCATACGCGCGAAAGGATGGAAGCCGCCGACTGCAAGCTGAGCATCAGTCCAATCGCGCCCGCATCGATGCCGCGCTCGACGCCCAGCACGGGGATGAACACCAGCAGCAGATCCTGGGTGGTGACAAACGCGCTGCCGAGCAGCACCAGCGGCAGCAGCTTGGGTACGCGGGCGAGTTCCCGCATCGGCACCTGCGGCTTCTCCTGCCGATGCATGCGCACCGACGCGCGTGCCGCCGCGAACAACGCGACCCACAGCATCGCCGCAGCAACCAGACACACGACGAGGATGCCGTTGCCGAGCGGAAGCGAAAAATAGGCGATGACAGTGATGGAAAGCGGCCCCGCCGCGCCGCCGATGCCCAAGCAGATCATCAGCCGGCCAATCGATCGGTCGCGATGATGAAGTCCTGATGCCTTGATCGCCAACAGCTGAAGTATGGAGATCAGGATGCCCTGAGCGACCCCCAGCAGAACCGTGCCGATCACCAGCGATGTGACGGACGCTGGTTCGTGGAGCAGAGCCAGCAAGGCCGGCGGCACGATCGTCGCGCCGGTCAGCATGGCGATGCGGATATCTCCGCGGTCGTAGAACCGCCCCAGTGGGATCGCCAGCATTGCCGGCAGGAGCGCATAAGTAGCCGAGATCAAGCCGACGTAGGCGGCGGACAGATCGAGATCAATCACCTTGTAGGTGGTTGCAACCCGTGCGAGCGGCAGCGCGAGTTGCGCCAGGAAAGCCGCGGCAAGCACCGGATACAACACCGATTTAACGACGATCTGCCTCGCCATCGGAACTCCGTTGCGGCTGCCATGCCACCCTAGTGGATCGAAGCCGAGCCTAGAAACTCCATGCACACAATTTAGATGTGCCGTGGAGTCAACAAATCGAAGCTGTCTGGCAAAAATGCCTCTGCTACACCAGCCGCGTGATCGGGCAGGTTGGCTCGCCATCGGAATTTTTGTTGCCTTGTGAGGTGAGATGACTGTGGAATTGTTGGAGGAGCATCGGGATGGGGTGGTCACCCTGGCCCTCAACCGGCCGGAGAAGCGCAATGCGCTGAGCATAGATTTGCTTTCCAGCATCCATGAAGCAGTGAGGCGTCTATCGTCCGACGAGACGGTTCGCGTTCTCGTCTTCAGCGGCGGGCTCGACGTGTTCGCGGCAGGTGGCGACATCACGCAGTTGCAGGGAGCGACGCCAGAGGAGATGTTTCGGCGCTACGAATGGCAGCGCTATCTCTGGGATTCGATCGAGAGCTTTCCGCGGCCGACCATCGCGATGATTGCCGGGCTGGCGCTCGGCGGCGGCTGCGAATTGGCGTTGTGCTGCGACTTCCGGATCGTTTCTCCCGACGCGGTGATCGGACTGCCGGAGACCCGCATCGGCGTCATGCCCGGTGCCGGCGGCACGCAACGACTTGCGCGGTTGATCGGCACGTCGCGCGCCAAGGAGATCATCTTTCTGGGAGAAACGGTTCCTGCCGAGCAGGCGCTGGCCTATGGCCTCGTCAACAAGGTGGTCGAGAAAACCCAGCTAGTGGCCGAGACGCAAGCTTTTGCCGACCGTCTCGCCCGCGCAGCGAGCTTCCCGCTGCAGATGGCCAAGGTCGCGATCAATGCCGGACAGGACGTCCCGCTGCCTACCGCGCTGAAGATCGAGCGGCTGGCGTTCAGCAATCTGTTCGGCAGCGCCGATCATGTCGAGGGCGTCGGCGCTTTCCTGGAGAAGCGCAAGCCGGATTTCAAACGCAGCAAACAGGGTGGCTGAGATGAGCGAGCTCAAGAAGATTGCCGTTCTTGGCGGCGGGACGATGGGAAACGGTATCGCGCAGATTTGCGCGGCCGCTGGCTACGAAGTCTCACTCGTCGAGGTTGATCAGGTCGCCCTGGACAGGGCACTGGGCCGGATAAAGGACAGCCTCGCGCGCTTCGTCAAGTCCGGAAAGATGACGCAGGAGGTTGCCGATTCAACGCATCGGAGCATCCGTCCCGTGACCAGTTTCGCCGACATCGGCAACGAGGTCGACATGGTCATCGAGGCCGTTCCGGAGGTGCTCGACATCAAGAAAAGCGTTTTCGAAATGCTGTCGCGGGAAACCCAGCCTGGCACCATCCTGGCGACCAACACGTCGCAGCTCAGCATCACCAATATCGCGTCGGCGGCGAGCCGGCCCGAGGACGTGATCGGCGTACATTTCTTCAATCCGCCCGTGCTGATGCGGCTGGTCGAAGTGATCCGCGGTGTGAAGACCTCCGACCGCGCGCTGGAAACCGTGCTCGGCTTGGTGACCAGGCTGGGCAAGGAAGCCGCGGTTTGCAAGCGCGACACGGTCGGCTTCATCACCACGCGCGCCGCCACGGCTCTGCGGCTGGAATGCCTGCGCATGTATGAGGAGGGGGTCGCCTCGATCGAGGACATCGACCGTGCCATGCGCCTCGGCTTCAACCATCCGATGGGACCATTCGAGCTCAACGACTACAACGGTCTCGACGTCGCCTACAACGGCGCGAAATCGCTGCGTGAAGCCTATGGCGAGCGGTTCGCGCCGCCGCAGAGCCTGACCGCGCGCGTCGCGGCGGGCATGCTCGGCCGCAAGACCGGGCAGGGTTGGTATGACCATTCCGGCGAAAAGCCCGTCCCGATCAACTGAAGCGGAAGCAGACCAAGTTATGGATTACAGCAGTTACGAGCATCTGATCGTTGCGATCGACAACGGCGTCGCCACGGTCACCATAAACCGGCCCGAGGTCTACAATGCCGTCAATCACCGGCTTCACATCGAACTCGGCGACATCTGGCGGGATCTCGATCGTGACAAGGATGTCGGCGCGATCGTTGTGACTGGAGCCGGCGACAAGGCTTTCTCGGCCGGAGGGGATCTCTCCATGCTCGAGCATCGCATGTCGCTGCCGGCAGAAGAGCGGTTCAAGGAGGCTATCAGCTGGGAACCGCGCGACCTCGTCTACAACATGGTGAATTGCGACAAGATCATCATCGCGGCGATCAACGGCACCGCTGTCGGCGCCGGTCTCGCGGTGGCGCTGATGTCGGACATTTCCGTTGTGTCGGAAACGGCCAAGCTTGGCGACGGGCATATAAGGCTTGGTGTCGTGGCGGGCGATCACGCGCCGATGATCTGGCCGCTGCTGTGCGGCATGGCAAAATCGAAATACTACCTGCTCACCGGCGATTTCATCGATGGCAAGGAGGCCGAACGCATCGGCCTGGTCAGCATGGCCGTGCCGCAGAAGGATGTCCTTCCGAAAGCGCTCGAGCTGGCCGAACGTTTCGCTACCGGTCCGCAATTCGCGCTGGGCATGACCAAGCGTTCGCTCAACCAGTGGCTTCGCCTCGGCGGGCTGGCATCCTTCGATTACTCGCTGGCGCTGGAGAAGATGGCGTTCTTTTCGGGCGACGCCCAAGCCGGCGTGCGCGGTGTGCGCGAGAAGAAAAAGGCGGTCTATCCCTCCGCCCCCGGCAAGAGCAAAGCTTGAGTCTGGTTGCCGAGAGAGCGAAGTCCCATCCGCCGCGATAGAACATATTTTGGGCGATCGGCGCAACTGGCAATGTTGACTCATGGTCAACATTGCCAGACAGTTTCCTTATGTGAGCTGGAGTCCTAACTGTTCCGGCTCTCGCGGCAAGGGAGGAACCTGTGTCGAGAATCAGACGACCGCTACAGAATTTCGGCTCGACCTGGGTGCTTGCCTGCCTGGCCGAGCAGCCCAATTTCACCGCCGTCGGCGCCATGCTCGGAATGACGGCCTCTGGCGTCAGCCGCTCGATATCGCGGCTTGAGGAACGTCTGGGCATGAAGCTGGTCAACCGGACCACGCGCAGCGTGAGCCTGACCGACGAAGGCCAGGTCTATGCTTCGCGTTGCGCCGACATCGTTCGCCAGTTCGAACAACTCGAAGATTCTCTTCTGGCGGAAAAGAAAAGCGTCAGGGGCAATCTGAAAATTCAGTCGACGCCGGGCTTTGGCAGGTTGGTAATCCTTGCCGCGCTGCCGGATTTCCTCGCGCAATATCCTGATCTCAACGTTGAGGTGCTGCTGGATGGCCGTCATCTCGATCTCATCACCGAGAACATCGACGTCGCCGTGCGGTTCGGCGTGCCGAGGGACAGCAGCTTGATCGCGCGCAAATTCTGTAGCGTTTATTACGGGCTCTATGCGTCGCGGAAATATCTGGAATCCTCCCCGGAGATACGCTTTCCCGAGGATTTGGAGCGTCACCGCTGCCTCACCTACATTCAGCCGCAGACCGGGCTGGTTAGGAAGTGGATATTGAGCGTCGACGGCATCGACCAGGTCGTGAAGCCGTCGAATACCGTGATGACCAACGATATGCAGGCGACGCGAGATCTGGCGATCGCCGGCGCCGGCGTCGCTTACCTGCCCGATTTCTCTGTCCGGGAAGCCATGACCGCAGGGAATCTGTTACCTATCATGCCGGCTTACATCCACAAGGGTCCGAAGGTTTACGCGACCTACGCCCGTAATCCGCACGGTTCCCATCGGGTTCGCGCTTTTCTGGATTTTCTGAAAGCGGCGATCGGCCCGACGCCGGTCTGGCAGCGCGCGCCCGCCGCCGACCTAACTAGATTGGGTGGTAGCGGGTTGGCGGCCGGTCGGCCTCTCATGTAGGTCTCGCCTGGCCGGGTCATATAGCCGGTCAGGGCTGATCGTCATCCGAACGCGCCGGCGGCGGTTGCCGCATCGATCTCTTCGTTAGTCATCGCAAGCAAGTCGCGACAGACATCGAAGCTGTGCTCGCCCAGCAGAGGCGCCGAACGTTCCAGCCGGGCGGGCGTCCGGCTCATCCGGATCGGTGCCCTCAAGTAGCGCGACGGCCCCATTTCGGAGTGCGGCAGCACCTTGAAACATTCCAACGCGGCGATGTTGGGATCGCCTTCGACGAGCGTCGCCGCATCGTTGACGACGCCGGCCGCGATGCCCTTTGCCTGAAGGAGGTGCATGACAGACTTGCTGCTGGATTTCGTCGTCCAGACGGCGATGATGCTGTCGAGGACCTCGGCATTGGCCACCCGCAGATCATGCGATGAAAATCTCGGGTCGGAGGTGAGCCGGGGTTGGCCGACAACCTCGCAGAAGGTTTGCCACTGGGTTTCACCCTCGACCGCCACCGCCACCCATTGATCGTCGCCCTCACACGGATAGACGCCATGCGGACTGAAGCGGCGGGACAGGTTTCCGCTGCGCGAAACCGGCTCCTCGTGGCCGTTTCGGACAAATGCGCTACCAATGACGTTGATCGTGGATTCCAGTTGCGAAACCTCGATCTTCTGACCTTCGCCGGTCGCGCGTCTGTGGATGAGTGCCGCCAGCACCGCGAAGGCCGCATGCATGGGGTTGGGTACATGGTCCGGATAATTCGTGCCGGTGCCGACGGGAGGACGGTCGGGATAGCCACACAGGTTGAGCAAACCGGACACCGCCATCAAAGTTGCGCCAAACCCGGTGAAGTTCTTGTACGGGCCTTCCGAGCCGAGCATCGGCATTTCGAGGTAGACGATGTCCGGCTTGATCTCCGCCACATCTTCATAGCCAAGCCCCCAGCGGGCCATGACGCCCGGCGCGAAGCTGTTGGCGATCACGTCGGCGTCGGCGATTAGCCGCCGCGCCAGATCCCGGCCGGCGGCAACGCTCATATCGAGCGCGACGCTCTTCTTGTTGGCATTCCTCGCGGCGAAATAGCCTGAGCGCTCGTACTGGACACCGCTTGCCGCCAGAGGCGGCGTTATCCGCAGAACATCCGGCCGGGACCTCGATTCGATCTTGATCACCTCGGCGCCGAAATCAGCCAGGATGCGCGTCGTCAGCGGCCCGGCGCCGACCCAGGTAAAGTCGATGATGCGAACGCCATGCAGGGGAAGGTCATGCGTCATTGTTGAACTCAGGCACTTTGGTCGCCAGCGATGCTGGAGTGCGGGACAGGCGATAGGGCGGGCCTGGCAGCAACATCGGCGCCCCGTCCGGCCCGATCCGCACTTCCTGGAAAAACTCCCTCTCGATCAGCTGGGGATCGTTCAGCGCGCCGTCGACGTCGTTCACCGGGCACATTGCAATGCCGCGCCGTTGCGCCTCGATATACAAGTCCTGCTTGAGCTTATCCTGGGCGAATTCGGTGAAGATCGTCTCGAAGCGTTTTGTGGCCTCGGGGGTCGCCTTCCACGCCGGGTCCTGCCAGGCCGGTTTCGCAAGCTCTTCCGACCCTGGAGCGCCGGCCTCGATCAGCCACTCGACCAGGGCCTTCCAACCCCGAACCGTACTCAGCCGCCCCGCCATCAGGAATACGGAGCCGTCGCGGCAGTTGAAAAGCCCGGACGCGGCTTCCGCATAGCCGGCACCGATACGCTTGCGGACGACCTTCTGCAGGTCGTGAAACTGGATGGAGTTTTCGAGCGCCGTGGCGACAGCGTGTTGAATCGGAATCTCGATATACTGGCCTTTCGCGGAGGTCAGCCGCTCGTAATAGGCGATGAGGACGCCAACTCCGCAGTACAATGACGCGATCGTATGGGACTGGTTGCCATAGGCCAGCACCGGCTCGCGGTCAGGATAGCCGGCCAGCGTTAACATGCCCCCCAGGGCCATGTTGGTAAGGTCTGTCGACCGGAATGCCTTGTAAGGGCCCTCGGTTCCAAACGGCGAAATCTTGGCCCAAATCAGCTCTGGCAATTGCCGCATCAGCTCGGCGCGGCTCAGGCCGAATGTTTCGAGCAAGCCTGGCCGGAAACTTTCGATGACAATATCGACCTCCCGCAGCCGGGAACAGAACAGGTCGATCCCTTCTCGGGTGTCCGGCTCGGCGATCAGGCGCGTTTTGCCGAGGTTCAGGAAGATGTCCGCGGCGCCCGGCGCGGTTGGCGAGGGTGCGAGCCGCGTGACGTCTGCTCCCATATCGGCGAACAGCTTGCCGGCATAGGCACCTTCCTCTCCGCTGGCGTCGAGGACCCGGAGTCCTGCGAGCGGGCCAGGCTGGCGGGCCTTATGCACCGACTTTCTTCCCTTCCGCCATTTTGACGATGCCGGCCGCCTGCAGGCTGGCGATTGTTGTGGCGTCGAGGCCGAGAATGTCCGACAGCACGTCGGTGCTGTCGGCGCCAAGCTGTGGCGGCGCGTTGCGCTCCACCTCGGGAACGGCCGAGAATTTGAGCGGATTGCCGGCAACCGCGATCTTGCCGATGACCGGGTCGTCCAGTTCGAGCAGCATGTTGCGGGCCTCGATGTGTGGACATTCGAAAAGATCCCCGACGTTCTGCACCGGCGCGGCGGGAATTCCGCCCTCGCGAAAGAACGCGCAGGTTTCCGCTTTTGTTCGGCCCGACGCCCAGTCCTCGATGATTGGCCGAACCACGGTTTCCAGAACCTTGGCGCGATCCTTGCCGCTGCGGAGTTCCGGCCGATCGATGAGGTCGGCGCGACCGATCGCCTTGGCAAAGCGTTGCCAGATCGGCTCGCCGGCGACGCCAAGCACGAAGTAGCCGTCCTTGGCCTTGAAGACGTCGTAGGGGCAACTCGTAGAGCTGGCGCCGCGCGAGCCTTCCTGCTTGAAATGGCTCCAATAGGTGATGACGGATTCCGTCAGCATCACGGTGGCGTCATACATCGACAGGTCGACGCGGGTACCCTGGCCCGTCAGGTTGCGGAGGTTAAGAGCGGCGAGAACGCCCATCGCCGTCATCACGCCGGATATCTCGTCGGCGAGCGGAATGCCGAGGTAGGTTGGCGGCTGTCCCTCCTTGGTCGGGCGCCACATGATGCCGCTCAGCGCCTGGGCGATAATGTCGAAGGCCGGCAGATTGCCCATCGGGCTGGGCAGCACGTCGGAATGGCCAAATCCGGTAACGGTGGCGTAGATCAGCCGCGAATTGGTTGCCTGGAGTACATCCCAGCCGAAGCCCAGCTTGCTCAGCACGCCTGGCCGGAAGTTCTCGACCAGCACATCCGATTTCCCCACCAGTTCAAGCAGCAATTCCTTGCCCTTGTCGGTGCGGAAATCGAGCGACAGGCTGCGCTTGTTGCGGTTGGCGCGGGTGAAGCTGTAGCTCGTCGTGCCGTATTCGTTGTTATAGACGGGCGGGTTGTTCCGGTATGAATCGCCTTCGGGCAATTCGACTTTGATCACGTCAGCGCCAAGATCGGCCAGAATCATCGTCGCAAGCGGACCGGCGATGAAGTGCTCGATCGCCAGCACAGTGACCCCGCTCAGCGGCCGCACCGGTTTGGCTGTCGCGCCGGCGTGCGATGTTCCTGCATTGGTCATTTGTCACTCCGATGATCTGGTGGGCATTTCAAGCGAGCCGCTTAAGGCCAGATGGAACTGATTTCGCCGTCGTTCTCGCCGGCCGCTGGATACGTGGTGGTCTCGGGCGAGACGAAGGATTTCTGAATGGGAAGCGGCAGAGCCGGAATCTCTTTTCCGGACCTCAGCCGCAACTTCCGCTCGAACACCCCGCGTGCCACGAATTGGGGATCGTCCATGGCATCGCGCGCATCGCGCGCGATCTCGACGCAAACCTCTTCGCCTGCAAAGATCGCGTCCCATTCGGCGCCGGTTTTTTCGGCGAGCTTCGATTGGATGAGCGCCCTGACCTTGGCCGGTTCCTTGCGGTCCTGCCGTTCGGCCTCCGACAGGCCGAGAATGTCGCAGAAGCGCTTCCAGAACTGCTCCTCGAGCGGGGCCACCGAGATGGCGACACTGTCGGCGGCGAGATAGATACCGTAGCGCGGCGAGTCGCCGGTGCTCGGCAGGCGCTTGCTCTTGTCCGGCGCGATGCCCTGCAGCACAGGCGATAGGGCGCGCCGCATCCAGAAAAACGTGTTCTCGGCCATGGCGATGTCGAGATGCTGGCCGCGCCCGGTTTTCTCCCGCTGCAGCATGGCCAGCATGATGTTGACAAGGGCCGGGTAGGTGCCGCCGCCGATGTCGGCATAGTGGCCCTGCGGGTAGGCAGGCCGTCCGTCCGCCTCGGTCGCAAGCCCCAGCAGGCCGGTCCGCGCGATGTAGTTAAGGTCGTGCCCGACCTTGTTGACCAGCGGCCCGGTCTGTCCGAAGCCGCTGATGGAGCAGTAGATCAGCCTCGGATTGGTCTTTGACAACTGCTCGTAGCCGAGACCGAGTCGCGCCATCACGCCCGGCCGGAACTGTTCGACGAGTACGTCGGCGCGCGCCGCCAGAGCCTGGGCGGCCTCGCGGCCGCTGTCGCTCTTGAGGTCGAGCACGACGCTCTTCTTGCCCTTGTTCAATAGGGCGAAATCCACCGGCTCCTTCGAGGCCTCGGTATAGCTTTGCCGGCCGGCTTCGCCGGAACCCGGACGTTCGACCTTGATCACGCTGGCGCCGGCCTCAGCCAGCACCAGCGTGCACAGCGGCCCTGGGAGCAAGGCGGTGAAATCGAGAACGCGTAAATCCGACAAGGGAAGCATGGGGTTAATCCAGATGAGCGGTCAGTTCTTTGCGGTGCCTGACAATTTCGGCCACAGCTCGTCCGAGCCGAGCCCGATGAAGGTCCGCCCGACTTTTTTGCGCCACTCGACCGCGGTGCCGTACTGGTCACGCCAGGCCCACAGCCGTTTGGTCGACTGTTGAAGCGGAAATTCCAGCGTGAAACCCATGGCGCCATGGAACTGGTGGGCGGCGCTGGCGACGAATTCGACGGCATCGGCGAGTCTGGCCCGCGCGGCCGCCACCATCACATCGCCCATCGGTTCGTCGAACGACCGTGCCGCGGCATGCGTGATGATCGTGCCGGCGCAGACCTCCTCGGCCATCTGTGCCGTCTGGTGCTGCACGACCTGGAAGGTTTTCATGTGCTTGCCGAAGATCACGCGGTCCGAGACATACTGGACCGACATCTCGAGCACCTTTTCCAAGGCGCCGGAGATGAGCGAGGCCTGGGCAAGCGACGTGAGGAGCCAGAAGCGGCCGGCAGTTTCCGGCGACAGCCGTGCCGTTGGCTCGGAGCGATTGGAGGGTAGGATCAGCCGGCCTTCCGGTTCGCCGGCGATGTTCTTGAACGATTGCCCGGCGAATTCGATGATCTCGACCGTGGCACCGTTGTCGTCCAACGAGACAAGGACCACCGGTTCGTCCGGCCGGGCCCACGGAACGTCGATGTAGCGGCCTTCCGGGCTCTCGCCCGCCGGGCTTTGCGGAAAGCCGGCAAAGGCGACCGACAAGGCGCCTTCCGGAGCCGGCAAGCCGCATTGATCGAGCACGGCACGGCCGATGATCGTCTGAACCAACGGCATTGGCAAAGCGTAGCGCCCGGCAAGTTGCGCGATCTGGAATAGTTGCTCGGGCGTTGCCTCCGCTCCGCCGTTGTCGGCATTTCGCAACAGATCGCAGAATCCCATCTCGTCGACGGATTTCCACAGGTCCGGCGAAACCTCGCCGTTGATGGTCAGCTTCGGCGCGGTGTCGCTTTTGGCGACGTCGGCAAAGAGTCGCTCGGCGGAATGGACGAGGATCGAATTCGTGCTGTCGTTCATCGCAGGCCCAACCCCCGAGCTATGATTCCGCGCATCACCTCCCGCGCACCGCCGCGAATTGTGAAGGCGGTGGTCCAGAGTTGGCCGTGATCGAGCAGGGCGCCCAGCAGATGGTCCTTGCGGTGCCGGTCGAGCCGCTCGGAGCTGATGACGTCGCGGGCGACCCTGACCATCTCCTGCTCGAAGCAGGTGCCGAGATCCTTGACGACCGCCGCTTCGAGGTTGGGCGCCTTGCCGATCTCGAGCATGCCGGCGACGGAGAGCGACATCTGCCGCAGAGCCAACAGGTGGCTGTAAATCCTGCCCATCGAGGCTGCGGTCGCGTCGCCGATCTCGCCGCCAAGCTCTTCGGTCAGCTGCGCGAGCAGGCGAAAGGCGCTCAGCCACCGCTCCGGGCCGCTGCGCTCATAGGCCAGTTCGGTGCCGACCTGTTGCCAGCCCTGGTCGACCACCCCGAGCAGGGCGTCGTCCGCCACGAACACATCGTCGAACAGCACTTCGTTGAAGTCGTGCTCGTGGGCGATGTTGATGATCGGCCGGATCGTCAAGCCCGGCGACGGCACCGGCACGATGAACTGGCTCATTCCATTGTGACGGTTCTCCGGCGAGTCGGTGGTGCGGGCCAGCGTCAGCACCTGTTGCGCGTGATGGATGTTGCTGGTCCACAGCTTGGCGCCATTGATGCGCCAACCCCCGTCGACCTTCGTCGCCCGGGTGCGTAAGGAGGCGAGGTCGGAACCGAGATCCGGCTCGCTCAATCCGATGGCGAAGACGCATTTGCCGGTCGCGATGTCCGGCAGATAGCGCTTCTTCTGCGCCTCGGTGCCGAAACGCATGATGATTGGACCAGTCTGACGATCGGTCACCCAATGCAGGCGCACCGGCGCCCCCGCCGCTAGCAGCTCCTCGGTGACGACATAGCGATCAAGATTGCCGCGTCCGCCGCCGCCATATTCCTTCGGCCATGTCAGCCCGATGAAGCCGCGTTCGCCGAGCCTCCTGGTGAAGTCATGCGAGACGCGCATGCCGACATAGTCCGGCGGCGGCAATGCCCCGGAACGCCGCTCCTCCATAAGGAAGGCGCGCAGCTCCAGACGGAGCTTTACCGTCTCTTCGGGGAGCTTGTTCGGTGGAAACTGAATTCTGGTGACCATCAATGTCGCCGGCTGGCTGGGTTATCATCGGCCTGACGACCGGCGCTTGAACGCCTGGCGACGATAGTGGAAGTGGCTCGGCGTAAACATAGTTGGAACCGGCACAACACTCGTGAGCGGTCGTCAATATTCCGGCGCTTCCGTCACCAGTGGAGCTGGCCCATCATCTAGCCAAGAAGAAGAACGGGAGGTCGCCACCATTCGCGCAGTCATAGTCGATCGCTTCGGCGATCCGGATCAATGCTCGATTCGGGAAGTCACGGATCCTGTGCCGGGGCCGGGCGAACTTGTCATCGAGGCGGGAGCCGCCGGCATCAATTTCCCCGATTTGCTGCTTGTGCGCGGCAAGTATCAGGATCAGCCGCAGCCGCCCTTCACGCCCGGAAAGGAAGCCGCCGGCCGTGTTGTCTCCCTCGGCGAGGGCGTTACCTCTTTCGCCGTCGATGATCGCGTGCTTGCGGTGGTGTCGTATGGCGGATTTGCCGAACGGGTGAAGGCCGATGCCATCGAATGCTATCCGATCCCTGATGCGATCGACGATGTCACGGCGGTGGCCGCCGGCATCGCTTATCTGACCGCATGGTTTGCGCTCAACGAGCGGGGCAGCTTCGTTTCCGGCGAGACCGTGCTGGTGACCGGCGCCAATGGCGGCGTCGGCGTGGCGGCGCTACAGATGATCAAGGCTGCGGGGGGCATCGCGATCGCCGGGCTGACTACGCCGGCCAAGGCCGGCTTCTGCCGCGCCAACGGTGCGGATTACGTCGTCGATCTCTCGGGCACTATCGACAAACAGACGGTGACTCGACAACTGACCGACCTCGGAATTGACAGCGTCGATCTGGTGCTGGAGATGCTGGGCGGCGATATTTTCACGGCAGCGATCAGGGCTCTGCGCTTCCGCGGCCGCTGCGTGTGTATCGGTTTCGCGGCCGGCGGTATCATTCCGGTGCTGCCCGTCAACATACTGCTTATGAAGGGCATCGCCGTCACCGGCTTCCGCATCAACCAGTATCGCCTCGGCATGCCGGAAGAGAGCGCGCGCGCCCAGGCGGAGATATTCGATTCGATCATTGCCGGCCGCCTCGCGCCGCAGGTCATGCGCACATATCCGCTGGCGGAGGCACGACTTGGGCTCGAAAGCATGCTGAAGCGCGAAATTCGCGGCAAGATCGTGTTGACGATGCGCTGATTTGGATCGAAGCGCGCTGCCGTCTGTTGGTCACGCGGTGTTGGCGGGATCAGGCGATTTCGCCGCCTGCAGCCTGAACACCGGCTCGGCGCTTTCGCCGCGCTCTTCCTCCCGCACCTCCCGGGTCAGCCAGTCGCGGAAGACGATGGTCTCGGGTCTTTGCACTTTTGGCGGTAAAGTGAGCCAGTAACGTGATCCGCTGTCCACTAGCGGTCCAAGCTGAACCAGCCTTCCTTGCCGGATCTCGTCCATCACCATGAATTTTGACGCGATGACGACGCCCATGCCGCGCAGGGCAATGTCCACCGCCAGCGACGTTGTCTCGATGACCAGCGTCGGGCCGGTGAGTTTGATGCAGGTCGCCCTCGACCATGTCGTCCAGTCCGCTGGCCGGTTCTTGCTGCTCAGCAGTGTCGCCGAGATCCAGTTCTGGCCATGGGTCTCGGCGACATGCGGAATGGCGAACGGGGCGATGCAGATTGATTGCAGACGACCCGAATTCTCCGTCGGCGGCTCTTCTCCGGCGGACCAGACCGCCGCCGCGACATCGTCACGCGCGAAATCCACAGGTTCCACCGAGGCCCTGATCTCGATCTCGCAATTCGGATGTTCTTCCTTGAAGCGCGGAAGCCGCGGGATCAGCCAGCGCGAGGCCCAGGTGGTATAGCAGCGTATGCGCAGCGGCCCCGTCAGTTCCTTCTTGAGCGCCCCGGTCGCGTCCTCGATGCCGCGAAACGCCTTGCTGATTTCCGCCGCATATTGCTTGCCGGCGGCGTTGAGGGTGATGGTGTTGGCTCCACGATTGAGCAATTGCACCCCGAGATAATTTTCGAGCAGCCTGATGCGTTTGCTGACCGCCGGCTGCGTGATGTTCAGCATGCTGGCTGCGGCGGCAAGGCTGCCATGCGTGGCAACCAGGATGAAGCTGCGGAGCGGATTCAGGGGCGGAAGCGGATCGTGCATCCGCTAGCCATACCCGCAGTTGGGGTACCATGCAAATTTCTCGTTTCCCGAAACCGCCGCTTTGTGGTGACTTGCGGCCTGCGGAGGAAATCAAATTGAACGCTCCTACTTCTGTTGCGTCGCCGGCGCTCGCGTCCACCTGGGCCATGCGTGACAAGACTGCCGTCGTCGGCGTCGGCACGACGGACTATGGCAGCTTCCCTGACTCGGATGCCTACGGCCTGGGGGCCGACGCGCTGAACATGGCGTTGGATGACGCGGGGCTGTCGGTAGGCGATATAGACGGGTTGATCGTCAATCGGATTCCGTCCTACGAGCGTTTCGCCGAGATGATGGGTATTGCCCCGAAATACTGCCTGCAGACGGAAGCTCCGGGCCGCTTCTCGGCGGTTTCGCTCATGTTGGCGGCACAGGCGATCGCAACCGGCGCAGCCAATACGATCGCTCTCGTCTATGGCAACAACGGCCGCAGCGTCCGCGTCCGCTATGGCGGCGGTGATGGAGCCTGGTCTCCGTGGGGGATGACCAGTCCAGGCGCCACCCATGCGATGATGTGGCGCCGCCACATGCATCAGTTCGGCACGAGACACGCGGACCTCGGATGGATCGCCACGGCGTTCCGCCATCACGCGAACCTCAATCCACAAGCCGTCATGCATGACCGCAGGATCACGCTGGAGGACCATGCCGGCGCGCGACCGATTTGCGAGCCGCTCGCGCTGCTGGACTACTGCCTGATCAATGACGGCGGCGTCGCCTGGATCATGACCTCGGCCGAACGGGCAAAGGATCTGCGAAGAAAGCCAGTGCTGGTGTCAGGCTACGCGCGGCAGGACAGCTTCCACTACGGCAGCGCGCCGCCGCAGGATTATTGGTATCCGGCGCTGCGGATGGTCTCGCAGGAGGTCCACCAGCGCGCCGGCACTGGACGAGACGACCTATCAGGCCTTTCGATCTACGACAACTTCACGCCAACGGTGATTTTTTCGCTCGAGGGCATGGGTTTCTGCAAGCAGGGCGAGGGTGGGGACTTCGTCCGTGACGGCACCTTGCAGTTGGGGCAGGGGCGCTGGCCGACCAACACGTCCGGCGGGCATTTGTCCGACAGCTACATGCAGGGCTGGGGCCTGATCGCCGAAGCGGTTCGCCAGCTCCAGGGCGTGTGTGGCGACCGGCAAATCCCGGATGCAAAGGCGATTCAGTATATCTGCGCGACCAACATCGCGTCCTCGGTCATCCTCAGGAGCGCGTCATGACCGGGGCTGCGGCGAAGCCGGCGCCGATCAGGGATGTCTGGAACGGACCTTTCTTGGATGCATGCAAAGACAGAAGGCTGCTGCTGCAATGTTGCCTGGAAACGAAGAAGTTCTTCTATCCGCCGGCACCGGTTTCGCCATACACCGGAAAGCGCGCCTGGGAATGGCGCGAGGCGTCCGGTCAGGGCTCGCTCTGGTCCTTCGTGGTGTTCCATCAGAACTATTTCGCGGGATTCGCTGACGAAATTCCCTATGCGGTGGTAATGGTGGAACTCGATGAAGGCCCGTTTCTGCTGACGAACCTGCGCGGCGCCACTGCATCGGACTTGACGATCGGCCAGCGGGTGAAAGTCGTCTTCGATGAGGGTGAGACGTCGTTGCCGCACTTCGCGCCGGAGACGTGAGATGAGCAGCCAAACCGTTCGGGTCGACAGACACGATGGCTGGGCAATAGTCTCCATCGCGCGAGAGGACAAGCGCAACGCCATGGATCGCCAAACGCGAGACGCGCTGCAGGCAGCCTTTTCGCAATTACGCGGTACCGTGCGGGCAATTGTGCTGACCGGGTCCGGCAAGAGCTTTTGTGCTGGCCTGGACCTCAAGGAACGGGAAAAGGACAAGGCCTCGGGCACGGATACGGCGTCGCAGGAGTGGATAGACGTCAATCTCTCGATCCGCGACCATCCGGCGATCTTCATTGCCGCGGTCAACGGACTGGCGCTTGGAGGCGGTGCGACGTTGATCAGCGTCTGCGATTTGGCGGTGGTCAGCACGGAGGCGTCAATAGGATGCCCTGAATTGGGTTTCGCCACCTATCCCGCCATGGCCGGCCCAGGCCTGCAACTGTCCTTGACCCGCAAGCGCGCCGCCTGGCTGGTGCTGACGACCAACCGCCTCAGCGGGGCTAAGGCCGCGGAGTGGGGCCTGGTCAATGAAGTCGTTCCACATGACCAGCTGCTGGCGCGGGCTTCAGAAATCGCCCGTCAGGTCGCGCAGTTCGACGCCGACGCATTGGCCGAGTCCAAGCGGGCGCTCGACGCCATACCGGCGCGGCACAATGAGTGGGCGGCTGCCTTCGAATACGGCCAGAAAACCAACGCCACCATCCGCTCACGCACCAACGCGGCAGCCGCTGGATTGGCGAATTTCGCCACCGGCAAGAAGAACCCCGGTCAGGGTTTCTGATAGGATCGCCATTAGGCAGGCCGGATTGACGCAGGCAAGGCACAAGCTGCCGTGTCCGCAAAGGAGAGAGAAGTGCATAGCCTCTTGAGCCAAGAATTGACGATGCTTCAGGACCTTGTCCGGAAGTTCGTGACCAGTGAACTCATTCCGCTTGAGAAGAAAGTACAGGAGCGCGAGGCAAGCCGGGGCCTCGGCAATGATCCGGTGATTCCGCCGGATGACTACAGTCGCCTGCTTGGACGGGCACAGGAACTCGGCCTGTGGGGCATGGACGTTCCGGAGGAGTTCGGCGGCAGCGGACTGGGCATCGTTGCCAAGATGGTCGCGGTGGAAGAGATGAGTCGGTCAATCACGCCGTTCCGCCTGCCGCCGGAATCGCCCAATCTCTGGCTGCTGTCGAAAACCTGTACGCCGCAACAGCGGGAAAAGTATCTGCTGCCCTATGCCCGGGGCGACAAGCGCTCTTCGCTGGCCCTGACCGAAGCGGATGCCGGTTCCGATGTCGGCGCCATGCGCACGAACGCCAAGCGCGTCGACGGAGGCTGGCTGCTCAACGGCACCAAGATGTGGATATCGTGGGCGAATGTGGCCGATTTCTTCATCGTGGTGGCGGTGACCGACAAGGAAAAAGGCACGCGCGGCGGGATGACCTCCTTCTTGGTGGATGCCGACACGCCGGGTTTTCGTGTCGGGAACTTCATCCCCACCATGGGCGAGCCGACGCCCTATGAACTGCAGCTGGAAAACGTCTTCATACCCGACGAGCAGGTGCTCGGCGAAATTGGCTATGCCTTCAAGCCGCTTACCAACCGCCTTGGCGTAAGGCGCGTAGAAATCGCTGCGCGATGCGTCGGCATGGCCAACCGGCTGATTGACCTGATGGTAACGCAGGCAGAAAACCGCGTCACCTTCGGCAAGCCGCTTGCGGATCGGCAGGCGGTGCAATGGATGATCGCGGATTCGGCGATCGAGGTCCATGCCGCCAGGCTGATGGTCAGGGACGCGGCCGAGAAGCTCGACGCAGGGATTTCGGATATCCGCGAAGAAGCCAGCATTACCAAGGTTTATGCGACCGAAATGATCAGCCGCGTCGTCGATAGAGCGATGCAGGTCTATGGCGGCATCGGCTTTTCCAAGGAAACGCCGATCGAATACATCTATCGCAACAGCCGGGTGCTTCGCATCCTGGAAGGCGCTTCTGAAATCCACCGCATGCAGATCGCGCGCAAGCGGCTCGGCGAATAGGGCATCGAGGCGCCAGTCCACGCCGGCGGCTCGGGAAGTCGCCGGTCCAGATGCTTCGACAGATTGCCGGTTATGTGGCGACGCCGCCGTTCACACTGAGCACCTGGCCGGTGATGGCGTCGCTCATGGCCGAGCCGAGGAAGACGGCTGCGTCGGCGACGTGCCTGCCTTCGACGTGGATGATCTGCCGCTTGGCCAGCTTCTCGAACATCTTGGCGGCGAATTGCGGGTTCGCTCCGGCGCCGGACTGGATCATGTTGTTCCAGTCGCCGGTGTCGGTGATGGTGATGGCCACGCTGTTGACGTTGATCTTCCAGCGAGCGAATTCCTTGGCCAGGGTGCGGACCATCACATGCGCCGCCGCGGCCGAACCGCCGATCAGCGACTCACCCACCGTCGGGAACTTGCCGGAGTCCGAGGTGATGACGATGATCTTGCCGCCGCCGCGCTCGCGCATGGGCTCAAGCACCGCCTTGACGCAATAAGCCTTCGCCACCCAGTGAGTCTGGGCATAGCCGGCGATTTCATCGGGCGCTATTTCGGAGAACGGGCGAAACCCCTGGGCAACCTTGGTGCGGCCGGAGGCGTTCTGGATGGCGACATCGAGGCCGCCCATCTTCTCGATGGCCCGCGCGACCGCCGCCGCGACCGACTCGTAGCTCGTGATATCGCAATCGACAAAATGCGCCTTGCAGCCGGAGGCCTCCAACTCCGCTACCGTGGTGTCACCGGTCGCGCCGTCCCGGCCGGTCACGGTCACTTCTGCCCCGGCTTGAGCGTAACCCAGGGCGACAGCCTTGCCGATCTTGCGTGTGCCGCCGAAAACGAGAACCTTCTTGTCCCGCAATCCCAACGCGTCCGTCATTCCAGTCCTCCCAGATTGTGCTTTTTGCCGCTGCGGCCACGAGTGTTCAGGGCTGCCGGATTTCCCGCCAACCCCCTTGAGCCCCATCTGTTGATTCGTATTGAAGACGCGTGAAACAGGCTGGGTATGTCCGCCGGGCGCAACCTGCGAGACATGCTCGTTGTCAACGAGAGCACTTTCTCAAGACGATTCCTAAGGGCGCGGTAGTGTTGAAAAGCTTTCCAAGTTCCTCGGCGAGACCACATGAAGGCGTCGGCGGATGCGCAGAGATCTAAGGGGAAGGATAAGATCATCGACATAAACTCTTATTCTATAGCATAGACAATTAAAATGTAAATGTGTTTATTGGATAGACCATCAGTAAGAAATATATTTGCCTATGAGCGATGAATGTACCACACGGGCTGATCGCCTGGGAAGGCTATGAGTTTTCGGGATACCCAAACCGGCAGTATGGCTCCATGAGGATCGTTGTTGAGAACGTGATAAGAAGTCCCGGATCGCCCAGATTCTCAACTGGGTCGACCAAGAGGCGTGGAGCGGCGGAGCCCCCACTAGGACAAAAAAGCCTTTCGATGGTGTCATCGTCTTCGATGAAGCTCACGCCATGGCCAATGCGGCCGGCGGCAAAAGCGAGCGCGGCGATGTCTCGCCGTCGCAGCAGGGCAGGGCGGGCCTGCGCCTGCAGCATGCGCTGCCCAACGCCCGTGTCGTCTATGTCTCGGCCACCGGCTCAAAATGGCGAAGCTTGCTTGCACGCAGGTCAACCAAGTTTTTCACTGGCTTCGTACACACGACCTGCTGGATGGCTGAACCACCACCGAGCGTCGGACGTGCAAACGGAACGAGGTCCATTTTGCGTAAATTTTTTTGGCAATTTCGTATTGGACATCGGCAATTTCGCTATTGTCTTCCCGATCAAGAAGCACAGTGTGCGGCATGAATGCGGTCAGCAGCGGCTCGTCTCGGGCCATGTAGTACGGACAACCTGTGGTCTGCGCCTTTGAGCCGAAAGGGAACTATCACCGGCCGATAGCATGGCGTCTGGCTGAAGCGGGTTTTGAGGTGCGGCTGGTGTCGTCGCTGGCGCGCGCCAGAACACGCGAAGCCATGCACAACAGCTGGGACAAGAACGATCCCAAGGATGCGCAGGTGATCCTGCACATGCTCAGGATCCAGGCGACGCAGGTCTATCATGATCCACTGCGCGCCGGCATCAACGACGTGCAGGAACTGTCGAAGACGCATGAAGCGATCGCTGCGGCCAAGACCCAGATCCAGCACCGCATCCTGACGCACTATTTGGCCCAGTGACCTCATAGCTGTTGAAAAACGACAACGAACGGAACATCCCAGCAACTCCGGCGGACGGTCTGGGTAGGATGGCGCTAGTGACTCGAACAAGGGCGCGCCGATGGACCGGACTTGGAGCAGACAGGAACTCGCGGAACATTGGAGCCTTGGGTTTGAAGAGCTGGCGCGGATCGAGGCCAAATCGGAGGCTTTGCGGCTTGGCTTCGCGGCGCAGTTGAAATTCTACCAGTTGGCGGGGCGGTTTCCGGCATCGGCGGCAGAGATCCCCGATGCGGCAGGATGCTACCTTGGCGATCAGCTTGGGCGCCCTGTGGCGGAACTGATCGATTATGATTGGTCAGGCCGCAATGGCCAGCGACACCGCGCGGAAATCCAGGATCTTCTTGGGATCCGTACGTTTGAAGCGCCCGATCTCGAGGCGCTGCGGCGCTGGCTCGAAACGGAGGTCTGTCCGTCCGGTGCGGCGCTGGAGGCGACGATTGAGCCGATCGACCGCTGGTGCTGGGCCCGCAAAATTCAGCCGCCAAGCAAATCCGGGTCGCAGCGCCTGGTCCGCTCGGCCAGACGGCGTTTTGAAGAAGCGTTTCTGACACGGATTACGGCGTCCCTTGCGCCGGAATCGATCAACCGGATGGAAGCATCGCTGAGCGATCCATACGCGCCGGCCGGGTTTTCTGCGCTCAAGGCCGATCCCGGTCGGATCGCCCTGGATAGCGTCCTTAAGGCCGCGGCCCGCCTGTCGTTCGTGCGCCGGCTGGGGCTGCCGCGTGGCATTCTCACAGCGGTCGGCGCACCAGTCATTGAGCGTTTTCGCCGCCGCGTTGCGCATGAGACGGCCTGGGAGATACGGCGGCATGTGCAAGCGCGTCGGCTGGGCATGTACGCGGTTTTTCTGATGGCGCGCGAGGCGGAGATCACCGATGGGCTGGTCGATCTTCTGCTTGAGACGGTTCACAAGATCGGGGTGACCGCCGAGCGCCGGACAACGGCAGCGCTCGCACGCGACATTGAACGCGTTGTTGGCAAGGACCGGCTTCTGGCCGACATTGCCGAGGCGGCAACTGGAAATCCGGACGGCACCGTGCGCAATGTGATCTTTCCCGTGGTCGGGGAGACGAAGCTCAAGGCGATTATGGCGGAATACAAGTCCCAGGGCGCTTGGGAGCAGCGGATTCATCACACGATGCGCGGCTCCTATGCCAGCCACTACCGGCGCATGCTTCCCCCGCTCCTGGAGGTTTTGGAGTTTCGTTCGAACAATGCGGCGCACCGGCCCGTTCTGGATGCGTTGGCATGGATTCGCCGGGCACGGCGCGAGGGCCGCCGGTTGCTCAGCATCGCCAACGGCGTTCCGGTTGACGGTGTGATTCCGGTCAAATGGCGCGATTTCGTGATCTCGGGCGACGGGCGGATCAACCTGATCGACTACGAGCTTTGCGTACTGCAGGCGTTGCGCGAGCGCATCCGGGCCAAGGAGATCTGGGTGGTTGGCGCTGATCGGCACCGCAATCCGGACGATGATTTGCCGAAGGATTTCGACCTTCGCCGGGTCGAATATTACGCCGATCTGGGTCTGTCGATGGATGCTCGCGCCTTCACTGCCGCGCTCAAGGCGGAAATGGAGGAAGAATTGCGCCGCCTCGACGCCGAGTTGCCAGGCAACCGAAGCGTCCGCATTCTCTGGCGCGGGGCGAACCGGGTTTCTGTTTCGCCAACGCCGCCGCAACCCGAACCGCCTGGCCTGACGGCGGTGAAGACGGAGGTCGCACGGCGCTGGCCAATGGTGGCCTTGCTCGATCTTCTCAAGGAAGCCGCGCTCGACACCGGGTTCCTCGACGCCTTCAAGACATCGGGCGAGCGCGTGGCGCTTGATCCCGCCACGCTGCAACGCAGGCTTCTGCTTTGCCTGTATGGGCTTGGAACCAATGCCGGGCTCAAGCGCGTCAGCGCCGGCGTTGAGGACGTAAGCTACAAAGAACTGCTCCATGTCCACCGGCGTTTCATCCATGTGGAAGCCCTGCGCGATGCCGCGCGGCGCGTGGCCAACGCTACCCTGGCGATCCGAAATCCGATGATCTGGGGTGACGTCGGCACGGCGTGCGCGTCGGACTCGAAGAAATTCGGCGCCTGGGACCGCAACCTGATGACGGAATGGCATATCCGCTATGG
Source organism: Chelativorans sp. AA-79 (assembly GCF_029457495.1). Classification (NCBI taxonomy): domain Bacteria; kingdom Pseudomonadati; phylum Pseudomonadota; class Alphaproteobacteria; order Hyphomicrobiales; family Phyllobacteriaceae; genus Chelativorans; species Chelativorans sp. AA-79. The sequence continues at coordinate 80,812 of NZ_CP120363.1, read as the reverse complement.
TGGCCGCGGCGTGATGATCTACTGGCATGTCGAGAAGCGCTCGACCTGCATCTACTCGCAGCTCAAACGCTGCTCGTCATCGGAGGTCGCCGCCATGATCGAGGGCGTGCTGCGCCACTGCACCGATCTGGAGATTCGCCGTCAGTATGTTGACAGCCATGGTCAAAGCGAGGTGGCGTTCGCTTTCTGCAAGTTGCTCGGCTTCGAACTGGCCCCGCGCCTGAAGGCGATTGCGCGCCAGAAACTGTGCCTGCCGCGTCCGGGCATGAAGGGCGACCTGCCCAATCTGATGCCCATCCTCTCGGAGGTGATCGACTGGGCCAGCATCGAGCGGCAATACGACGAAATGGTGAAGCACGCCATCGCTATGCATCGCGGTATCGCCGATGCGGAAGCGATCCTGCGCCGCTTCGCGCGATCGGAGATCATGCATCCCACCTACAAGGCTCTCGCTGAACTGGGACGGGCGATCAAGACGATCTTCCTGTGCCGCTATCTGCGCACGGAGCCGTTGCGGCAGGAAATCCACGAAAACCTGAACGTGGTCGAGAACTGGAACAGCGCCAACAGCTTTGTCTTTTTCGGCAAGGGCGGTGAGGTGGCGACCAACCGGCTGGAGGATCAGGAGATCTCGGTGCTGGCGCTGCACCTACTCCAGAACTGCCTTGTCTACGTCAACACGCGGATGCTGCAATCCGTTCTGGGTAATCCGGCTTGGGCGGCACGCATGACGCCGGAAGATCACCGCGGGCTGACGCCTCTCAGCTACGCGCACGTCAATCCCTATGGGCGCTTCGAGGTCGATTTGGAGAGGAGGATCGACTTCGACTTGTTGAAGGCGGCCGCCTAGCCAACTCTTTACAGAAAGCGGACCGTACCGCCTTTGTTCTGACCATTGTCGCTTTTCAACAGCTATGAGGTCACCGGGCCACGTTGGCATGCGACATGCGCGCTACCGGCGCCGTCCGACCGACGATGTCGGTCGGCGGATTCGTGGATTTCTTGAAGGCATCGAGACTGGCGCACGTCGCGGCATGGAGGATCTGCAAAAGGTCACACTAGCACGCGATGTGATGCTCAGGCGTTGCGAAGGACGGCGCAAAAGCTCCAAGCTTCCTAAGCTAGTGGCGCTGTTCGTCAAACGGCCGCTCGTTTCGGTCCCGATGGCCGCGAAGACACTTAAAGTCTCGCCCCAGGCAATCGAACGAATGCTGGACGAACTTGGAGGCGCTTTGCCGCGTGAGCTAACCGGTCGCGGTCGTTTTCGCGCCTGGGGAATTCTCTGATCCGGTTCAGACCGAGGACCGAGCGGTGCCCCTAAGCCCCTCCCCTCGAGCGCCCTCCCACGCGGCAACGCGGGTGAATGCCCGCGAGTCACGTTTCGTCTTTTCTCTGCTTGCTTTGCGCCTGGAACACACGGTCGCCGTTGATCGATCCGCGGAATCCTGACAATGGCGCCACCCGTTCTGCATCTGTTGCCAATGGAGACGATTGATATGGCTTGAGGGCCGGCAATGACATCGGCATCCGGTTTCACGGCGGCTCTTTTTCCTTAGTGACCTTCCGCAATCCTTTATCGTCGCAGGGTACGCCGCGCTCTTCCCGCCGGCAAATCGAAGATTTCTCCACTTCGTTGCGACCCTGCGGGTGCAGTCGGTTTCTTCGCGTCGCGCCCAAGCTCCGAAGATTGCGAAACATCACTTTTCAGGAGCCAGCCATGAAAACTCTTCTCGCCTTTCTCCGTCGTACCGGCCGTAACACCCGCCGCCATATCAATCGACTCACGACCATGTTGAAGCACAGCGGGACACTCAAAGTGGGCGTGAGTGTCAGCATTCCGCCAGTCATCAAGATTAGCGTTGACTACGCCGCTAGATTCGGCGCAAAGCAATCCGAGAACGACATCTGACGTTAACATGGCGGGCATCGCCCGCCATTTGTTGCGGGCTCCCAAGCTGCTAGATGTCGAGTTCCCAGCTGGGAACTCCCATTTCAAGTGGGTAGAAACCCCAGCAAAGGTGGGGCCGCGATATTGTGCGTTCCCAGCTGGGAACTGCAGTGGAGTGCTGGCCGAATTCATCAGTGTTCCCAGCTGGGAACATTGCCCTTACAGGCATTCGCACTGATGTCCGAGTCCCAGAGCCATCTGGTTTGCGCCGACAATCTGGGTAATGCCTCAGTCCAAGTACCGGCTGTGGGTGGCGAGCGGTCGCCTGCTGCAACTGGCAGGAACGGCTGAGGTCACTAGAAGCCGTCATTCCGTGCGCTCTTTAAAACCCACCGCTCGCTCTGCGGCGTGAGTCGACCGCTCGCCGACCTTCGAAGAGCGGCCGTTCTGCCGGTATCCCTGCGGTGTCGGCGGTCACGCATTCTCGCCGTACGCATCGTGATAGTTCCACCACTTATAAGGGGGCGTCTGCGGGTAGCCGACCGGCGAGTCCTCCCACTCCTCCTGGCGCCCCAGCGCGGTAATGTCGAGGTAGCTCCATGTGCTCCCCATCGCCTCATCGCCGCGGCTGTTGACGAAGTAGGTGCGGAAGATCCCTTCGCTCTCGCGGATGAAGGCGTTGGTCCCGTGCCACTCGCGGACATCGAAGTCCGTGTCGAAGTCGTCGACGATCGTGTACCAAGGGATCTCCGTCCATCCCATCCGCTTCTTCAAGCCTTGGATCTCGGCCTGGGGCGCGCGCGAGACGAAAGCAAGCGTGGTGTCGCGAGCGTTGAGATGAGCCGGATGTGCGACTTGATCGGCGAGGAACGAGCAGCCAACACAGCCCCGTTCCGGATACGCATCTCCTTCCGCGTTGGGAGTGACCTCAGGCCCATAGAAGAAGCGATAGACGATTAGCTGCCTGCGCCCCTCGAACAGGTCGAGGAGGCTCGCCGGTCCGTTCGCGCCCTCGAACCGGTAGTCCTTCTCGACGGCCATCCACGGCATCCGCCGGCGTTTGGCGGCAATCGCGTCGCGGGCGCGGGTGAACTCCTTCTCCTCCACGAGCAGCTTCTCGCGCGCGTTCTTCCACTCCTGTGCCGAGACGATCGGTGGTGTCTTCATTGTCCTCTTTCCTCCTTCAGTCGGTCGACCACGTCCATGCAGGCGAACCCAGCAGGGCGAAGGTTCCATGATGGATGAGCGGAACGAGCTTCACATTGTTCCTTTGCAAATTGACCGGCCCGCCGAGGGTAGGGGCCACTTACAAGACGGATCACGGCGCACAAATCCGACAGCCTTAGCCGAACGTCCGCTGCCGGCAGCAATATGGGCGCGGGAAGGTCCGAGAACCGCCATACTAGGCCGCCCAACATTGCTCGGTTGTCCGTCTTGGTCGGGATCGTGAGCCGAATTTGAAACCGAGATACCACTACAATCTGCGTAAGGTTGCCCGGAGAACCAGAATCAGATTACTAAATGCTACGGAAAAAGCTCGAAATTCGATTTCTCACCGTAGTAGTGGCTGTTTCATAATTTGTTAACCATTGTCGAGTGACGATGTGGCGAGATTTCGGTGAGAGGGGAGACTGAATGACTCGGCATCTGAGCAGCCTGCATTTCATGCAGACGTTTTCGACAAAGCTCGACACGGCTTTGACGAATTTGTCGCTCGCGCAATATCCGCCGGATGCCACTCGCTCGATGCGCAAGTTTTCATCCTCTGAGACCGCCGCGTTGCTCGGTGTGACAGAGGCCTACATCCGCCAGATTTCGCTGAAGGGGCAGGGGCCAGAACCGGAGACGACATCCAACGGTCGTAGGCTCTACTCTCTCGAGCAGGTCCTTGAATTGCGACTTCTGCTGGCTGAGAAAGGGCGAAAGAAGTGGATGAACCCGCGCCGCATCGCCGATGAATCATGCCAGATCATTGCGATAACGAACTTCAAGGGCGGATCATCGAAGACGTCGACGGCGATTCACCTGGGCCATTGGCTGGCGCTTCGTGGATATCGCGTCCTGGCCGTTGACATGGATCCGCAAGCCTCATTGACAAGCCTGCACGGCGCTATTCCGGGGTTTGATTATCGCGAGGGCGAAACTCTGTACTCTTCCATCCGGTTCGAGGATCCAATACCTACAGATCAGATCGTCCACAGAACACACATAGTCGGTTTCGACGTGATTTGCGCCGGACTTGAACTGACGGAATTTGAAACGGCTGTCGCAATTGAGATGCGCAAGTCCGGAGGAACGGGTTTTCTCCTGCGTGTATCTCAGGCGCTTGAGCAGGTCACCGAGAATTATGACGTCATTCTTCTCGACTGTGCGCCAACGCTAAACTTCCTAACGCTGTCATCACTGACGGCGGCAACTGGTGTTTTGATACCGGTGCCCGCCCACATGTTGGATGTCGACAGCACAGGCAAGTTTCTCGAACTAGCAGCGTCCTACATGCAAATCCTCGATCAAGCGGGAACAGGTGCCCGTTGGGATTTTGCAAAGTTCCTAATTACCAAATTCGAGCCGAACGATCATCCACAGGCGAATATGCAGGCGTTGATGCGCCAAGTTTTCGGTGACGATCTACTTCTCAATCCGGTCATCAAGTCGACAGCTGTTGCTGATGCGCTGACGTGGAAGCAAAGTCTGTATGAGGTTCAGCGCTCGAAATTCTCTGCGCCAAAGACCTATGACCGAGCAATCGAGTCGATCAATGCAGCGAACGCCGAGATTGAGGGCCTGGTCACGAACGCATGGGGACGTGAAGAATGAGCCGGAAAGACTCAAAAGGCATGTTCACCGCAGTGCTCAGTCAGATCAACGATGATGATCAAGGCGTGGCTGACAGCGCCAGCGTGAAAAGCAAATCGCCGCACTTGCTCAAAGTCGCCGCCGGCGTTCGACAGATGCAGGAGCGAAGCGAGATTGCCGACAAATTACTTAGGGAAGGGGACCATACCGTCGAGTTGGACCCGGACACTATTCTTCCGTCCTTGATCCCAGACCGTTTCGATAGCGCTTACGATGACGCGGCGGTCTCGGACATCGTCGAGTCCATGCGTGTGCGAGGACAGATCGTGCCCGGTCTGGTGCGGCCGGTTTCTAACGACATCGGATCGTTCCAGATCGTATATGGGCGGCGGCGTTTGGCGGCTGCGAAGATACTTGGCATCAAATTTCGTGCTGCAGTCCGTGAGCTCACGGACGAAGAAGCCGTCATATTCCAAGGTGAGGAGAACACGTCCAGGGAAGATCTGTCATTCATCGAAAAATGCTTGTTTGCTGTAGCGCAGCAGGAAGCTGGCTACAAAAGAGAGACGATTTGCGCCTCTCTATCAACCGGCAAGTCGCACGTATCAGAAATGATCAAGATCGGGACGTCAATTCCGAAAGACATTCTGCACGCAATCGGCAAGGCGCCAAGCATCGGTCGCAACAGGTGGGAGGATTTCCTGCAGCTTTACGGTATCGACAGCAGTACGCAGATCGTTGCCGATACCATTAGAAAGCGCAGTTTCCTGGACGCTTCGTCAGACGACAGGTTCAATACGCTGCTTGCCGCTATGAAGACCGATATGGGCGCGCGTAAGCCCGTCACAGGTCAGGCTCGCAACTCTCAGGCTTGGGTGCCTCAAGATAGGTCCGTCAGTGTCAGGCTGAAAGACAATGGGAAATCCGCAACGCTTGCCATCGGCAATGCGGACGGCCCGAAATTCGCGGCGTTCATCGCGGAGCGATTGGATGACCTTTATGAGGCATTCAGGAAGGACGTGTCCGAGCAATAGGAGTTACAAACCGCAAAAGAAAAAGGCCCCGACGGCGAACCGCGGAAGCCCTTCTCCGATCTAGACAATCAGAGAATCTCATTTCCGCGAATCAGTGTCAAGCGTTTAGCGCCAATTCGGTGAGCGGATTTCTTTTGCCTAACGATAGGTGAGAGAGAAATGCAGACGTACGTTTCAACGACGCCCTTTGGGCGGCGACCAATAACGCTTGGCCATCTCGCAACTCAGACGGCGGCAAAGACCATTGCCGATGATGTCACTGTGAACAAGTGGCACACTTTCCAGTACATCCGTGAAGCCCGTGATCTCCTTGGCGCGACCGACAGATCGCTGGCTATCCTGAACGCCCTGTTGTCGTTTCATCGTGAGACGGAGTTCACAGGTTCGGCAGAGCTGATCGTTTGGCCCTCGAACGAGCAGTTGATGGCGCGCGCCAATGGAATGCCGGCCACGACGTTGCGCCGTCATCTCGCCGTACTGGTGGAATGCGGCCTGATCATCCGCCGGGACAGTCCCAACGGGAAGCGCTTCGCTCGCAAGGGCAGGGGAGGGGAGATCGAGCAGGCCTACGGCTTCGACCTTTCACCGATCGTTGCCCGCGCAGAGGAATTCAAAGATCTGGCTGAAGCCGTCCAGGCCGAAAAGAAGGCCTTCCGCGTCGCCAAGGAACGCTTAACGCTTTTGCGCCGGGATATCGTCAAGATGATCGACGCAGGCATGGAGGAGAATGTCGCTTGGCATTTAAATGCAAGAATGCGGTGGTTTTGCCCGGGTTAGGCACTTAATCGTGAGAATTCCTGCAGCCAGATTCTCAAATTAACTGCATTTGCCTAGAAGCTCGCAGCGTGCCGGCTTGAGCTATCATGTTCTCTGCGGCGTCAGAGAATCGGGCCCGGTTGTCGCCCATCATGTGCCCACGCAGCATCCGGAGCATTTCCGGGCCGGCGCGCTCGACGATGGCAACGCCGGCCAGCAGAGCCGGCCGCATATCGAGCGGCAGGATCGGCTTTGCAGGTGTGGGCAGATTCTGCAATTGCTCGGCAACGACATGGTCGAGATCGGGAATGATGGCGCCGAGCACCCGGTAGCGCCAAAGCTCGTGCTCGCGCGGTAGGGGCCAGATCACTCGCCGCATCAACAGAAGCCGGGCGATTTCGGTCGCCGATGTCCAGGTTCGAATGCCGCGTTCGGCTTCGTCGTCGAGCAGCTTTTCACCCCGCAGAGCCGCACGGTGATTTTGCCGGAAAGGGGAGCGAAGTTCACCTTTTCCGAACCCTCGTAGTAGTGTTCCGCAATGTACGCAGGTAATCCGCCACCCCAGCAGCTGGTTTCGCAGGATTGGCGCTGGTTCCGCGCTACCGGGGCTGCAACGTGCACAGGTCTGTGCCGGCCTCGCGGCGATTAGTCGATGCGACGACTTCGGCACATTGATGAAGGTCATTCGACGTAAAACAGCCGGTTTGGCGGCGAAAATACTGGCGAGGCGGACTTCCTGATCGCCGCTCAGATGGAGATCGACTGCTCGCAATGAGGAGGCCTCCGGCAGGCAATGCTGGAGCATGACGAGCGGCGGAACCGCGTAGAAGGCGGCATGGCGACTGATCCAAGACGACAGAAGCTCGTCAGGGTAGGGCGGCAATCTCACTGGCAACTGCCGTGGCGGCGCGGTCTCCGTCATGCGAACGCCGCCTCGGCCTCGAACTCCGGCTCCCAGTTTTCGACAGATTCGTCTGCAATATGCTCTTGGCCGCGTTCGATGGCGTCAACCGCGAGGTCGTTGATCATGTGGAAGATGCTGGCGGTGATGCCCTCGGTTATCTGCAGAATCCGTCGCAGTGATTTCGGCGTGAGCACCGAGGGTCGACGCAGCGGCGTATTGCGCAGGATCGATGCCACCAGCGTCTCGAACTGCTCGTTCGCCGCCCACCTGCTCAAGGTGAACTGCTCAAACCGGCGTGCAAGCTGGACGTCGCCACCGATCGCCTCGCGCGCCTCGTTAACGCCGAAGCAGACCAGGGAGATCTGCAGACGATTGCTGAGGAAACGCAGCGTGTTCAGGACAATGCGCTGCTCGCGATAAGATCCGGCGAGAATGTTGTGCACCTCGTCGATCACCAGCACCTGCACACCGATGGCCTCCATGATGCGTAGCGCCGCTTGCTCCATCTGGGCGATATCGGCGCGTGGCCTCTGTGGTGCGCCGAGAAGGGTGAGCAGTTCGGCGTAGAACCGCCGCTCGCCGGGCCGGCTCGTCATCTCCATGGCCAGAACGGGCGTCTTCAGCGTACCCGTCACCGGGTTGAAGCACGGCGGGTGTTCGTCCCGGAACCGCTTCATGATCATGGTCTTGCCCATGCCACTGTCGCCATAGATCGCGACAGAAGGCATGCGTGTGCCGCGTGGATGGTCGAGAAGCCGGCTCAGCCGATCGAGCGCCTGCTTGGCGCGTGGGTAGAGCACCCATCGGCGCGATCGTATCGCGCGAATGCGCCGCTCGTCCGTTTCGGCAAGCAGTGCGCCGGCGCCGGCGGTCAGGTGGGAGATTTGATCGCTCATGTTTCACTCCAGCTCAATCTGTATCCTCAACAAAGGGTACAGGTTTGCTGGAGTCGACGCCGCGGAGCGAGCCCAATCCCCGATCATCCACCTTCGATTTCGAAGAAGCCTTCCCGCGTCGCGCAGCCGCCGTCTTATTGGTTGCCGCCTCGACCAATTCCCGCTGCGCGACGGCGGTGCGGACGATGGCGCGGGTGTCGACTTCGCGACGGCCCTTCGCACGTAAGGTACGCCGGGCGGTTAGTGCCTCGTGTAGCGTTATCGAGGGCAGGGTCACGTCGGCATAACGGGCCTCAACGAAGTTTCCCGATGGCCGCCGGACGAAGATGCGCGCCATGTCGCGCGGATCATATTTTACGAGTAGGCGCCGGTCAGAACGTCCGACGTCGGCGCTCAATGCCGGCGACCAGTAGCGCAGTTTGAACAGATGAATCCCGTCAGGCATCAACGTCCGCTCCTGCTCCGGCAGGAACGTCAGCCAGAAGCGCATTCGATCTTGCGGCAACCGAAGCGGGATTTCGCCCTCGTGCTCCCGCCACACCGCGATCGGCGGTCGACCCAGACTGCTGTGGATCGATTGATGATAAGCGCCGACAATGTCGAGAGCGATGTAGCGCTCGAGCTCCCTCAGAGTCAGTGCCGCATGTCGCTTCGAGTCATAGGCGCCCAACTCCTGTTCGTTGCTGAACGTTGTTCCGGGCAGGAGATGCAGCCTGCCCATCTGAGTGCCGATCAGGCGCTCGATATGACCGCCGAAACGCGGCTCACCGGGTGGCCGCCACTCGATCGCGATGCCCGCGTCCTGGCACCCTCGCTTGAAGGCCCGGCTTCGGAAGTCGGCACCATTGTCAACATGCACCATGTCCGGCAGACCGGCGACGGGCCAGGACTCCGTTATCTCGCGCTCCCGCAGCCATGCCGATTTGTCGAAGACGGAGTGTAGCAGGCACATGCTGGTGGACAGGCGGGACGGCGCCTCCATCGTGAGATAAAAGCCGGTCACCATCCGGCTGCAGACATCCATCGCCAGCGTCAGCCATGGCCGTCCGATCGGCTGCCGCGTCTCCTCGTCAACGACAAAGATGTCTGCCTTGGTATGGTCGATCTGGACCACTGCCAGGGGACGGGAGACTTCGAATGATCCGGGGACGGCCGTTGTCGCCTTGACGATTTTCTGTTCGCCACGCCGATTTGCGCGCTTCTGCAGGTCGATGTCCTTCACGCGGGCGACGATCGTTCGGCGATGTGGCGGCTTCAGCCCGACCGAAATGCAGTTCGTCTGCACGTCCCGCACCAACTGCGAGATCGTCGGTCGGGTCCGCTTCAAGTAGAACTTTTTGATAGTCTTGCTAACGATCTCCTCCCGTTTCTCGTCCAGCGTACGATGACCCACAGGCCGTCCACGCTTGCGATCGACAAGAGACAGAACGGTCCCGCCGACGCGGAACAGCTTGATCAGCCGGTAGGCCGTCGCCTGACTCACATTCATCCCGGCAGCGAGCCCCGAAACGTTTGCCGCGGTCGCACCGTCAGGATTGCGCCTCAGGAATTCACGGAGCGCATCTGCCCTTCGGCAAGCTTCATCCCAAAGCGCTTCGTCGATCTCATCAGGGATCCGATCTCTCATGGCAGGCTCGCGAGGAAAACATCACGAGTCTCATTCTCACATTAAGTGACAAAAGCCAATGCGCATTATCGAATTAACTGCCCATTCGCAAATTAAGTGCTGGCGTAAGCATCTGAAATCATTGAAGCATGATTCTCATCATTAAGTGCCGAGCGACACATCATGCCCGTAGTCGATAAAGCACTTTATATGTTGAAGAACTGTCGGGCCGTTGCGAAAAGCGATGCAGAAGCTCGAGGGTGGTCGCCGCTGAGGCGGGACGCCCGCAACGGTAGCCTTGGCCGAGTGTACAACCGAGGTAGGCCAATTTGTTGGCCTGGTCCTCCGTTTCGATTCCTTCGGCAATGAACTGCATGTCGAGCTCACGTGCCACTTCGATCAATCCTTCGACGTGTTCATCGCCAGCTTGGCCCCGAGACCGCCGTCGATTCTCAGGTCGGTGCCGCTGATGTAGCGGGCATGATCCGACAGGAGAAAGGCGACAGGCTCCGCGATTTCGGCTGGCTGGCCGATACGCTGAAGCGGTATCGACTTCCCCACGCGGTCCGCGATCTCAGCGAACTCCAGCCTGGGGAACATGCGTTGCCAATTGCCGCGCCAGGTCGCGGATTCGAACGGGCCGGGGCTGACCGAGTTTGCCCGTATGCCGTGGCGTCCGTGGCTAACGGCGAGCGCCCGCATGAAGGCGACCATCGCCGCCGTGGTCGGCGCGATCGCATCGCGCCGTTCGGTGGTGGTGTGGGCATGCACGGAGGAAACGGTGACAATCGAGCCGCCCCCAGCCCGCTTCATGTGCGGGACGACGTGTCGGACGGGCAGGTATACGCCGCGCAGTTTTTCGGAAACGCTTTTTTCCCAATCCTCCGGCCCGATCTCCTCGACGGTGCCCATGATGCCGGAGCCGGCGGCGCAGACCAGGCCGTGAATGCCGCCGCTCGTCTCGGCCGCCTCGGCGACCAGCCGCCCGACCTCTTCATCCGATGTCGCATCGGCCTGGCGTGCATGGACGGCGAGTTGCCGGTCCGCGGCCGCCGCGCTGATCTCGCGGACGGCATCGAGGTTTCGGCCGCACACCCACGCGGTACCGCCCTGCCGCGCGATCAGGAAGGCGAGCGCCGCGCCCATTCCGACCGTCCCGCCGGTGATGACGACCACTCGGCCCGTGAAATCCAGGGGACGGTCCGGTTCGGAGTTAGCGGGTGCAGTCATCGTGGAATCTCCTCCCAATGCATCAGACGATCGCCCGTGACTGCCTGCCGAACCTGCCGGCGGACACCTCGACCACGTCTCCCGGCGACAGGCGGTGCGGCAGGCGCGGCGCGACGATCGCTTCGGCGAGCAGGATATCTCCGGCATCGAGCGGGCAGATTCGGTCGATCGTCTCCGCGATCGCGCCGATCGCCGCAAGGCTCACCTCGCCCTCCGCAACGGTGGAGTCGGCCGCGCCGGAAACCGAGCATCGAATTCTCGCGTGGCCGATCTCGCTCGCCTCGTCGGCCGTCAGGATGTAGGGCCCGAGCGCCCACAGGCCGTGGCGGCTGCCTATCAGCCGCTGGTGAGCGGAACCGTGCGCGGGTAAGGGCGTGATGTCTGTGAACATCGCCAGGCCGGACAGGCGGGCGCCTTCAGCCAAGATGGCGGCAATCCCGACACGGATCGAGAAGTCCTGGCCGAGACCGGCCACGGCAAGCGGATCGTCCGCCCCGGCCGGGTCGCCGAGCCGGGGGCAGGCGTCGATATTGCCGGCATCGCCGCGAAGCTGGAACACGCGCCTTGCGTGTTCCACCGGGATCGCGAAGCGCGCGCCGGGCAGAACGGCGGGCAGGGTGCCGGGCGCGATCGCCCTGAAAGAACGGTGCCAGGGCCTGCGCAGCGTCGCCTCGTCGATCTCCGAAACGAGGATCGAGATATCCCGGCGCGTCCCGTCGTCGAGCACGATGCTGGGCTTCTCGAAGCCCGGCTGCCCGGATCGCGCCAGTCTCACATAGCCTGTCATCGGTCAGGAGCGGGAGGAGGGCCCAGGCAGGGACCTGACCAGCCTGAAATTGGCATGCGGTGTCCGGCCTATGAAAAGCTTCAGGGCCGGCGTCGGCCGTCTCGCAATGTCCCGGCGGATGTCCGAGTTCATCGCAGCCAGCAGACCCTGCTCGTCTTCGAAGCCGAGTTCAATGGCGTGGTACCAGCGCGGTGCGAGTTCGCCGACCCGCGTCCCCCGCATCAGCCGCACCGAGAGGACGCCCGGCATCGTCGAGAGATCGGGGACCATCTGCCCACCCACCATCTCGTCGAACTCGGCCTGGTCCTCTTCGCGGACGTAGCCCTCGTAGAAGCCGTATCTGAGCAGCATCGCGACATTCCTTGCATGGAGCGCCACGGGCCGATTGCCACCAGCGCATCGATCGCATAATCTCTATATAGCTATAGTGTGGAGAGACGTGGATGGCAACTGGACAGCGCTTGGCCCTCGTCACGGGGGCGGCGGGTGATATCGGCATGGCGATAGCCCGGCGCCTGGGTACGGACGGCAGGCGGCTGGTCCTGTGCGACCTCGACAGCGAACGCATCCGCAGCCGGGTCGCTGAGGCCGGGTTCGCGCGGGACCCGCTTTCCTTCGCGCTCGACCTGCGCGATCCGGGTGCCGTCGATGCGTTCGCGCGCGACGTGGCCGCCCACGGAACCGTCGACATCCTCGTCAACAATGCGGCGTTCCAGCACGACGGCGACGTGATCCGGGCGTCGCTGGAGGATTTCGACGATTCCTATGCGGTCAATCTGCGCGCGCCGTTCCTGCTTTCCAAGGCTTTCGCACCGGGCATGCGGAATGCGGGCGGGGGCGCGATCGTCAACATCGCGTCCGTACATGCGCTGGCGGCCGGTCCGGGCCGGGCGGCCTACGCCACGATGAAGGCGGGTCTCCTCGGCCTGACGCGGTCCATGGCCGCCGACCTCGGCCGTCACAACATCCGGGTCAACGCCATCATCCCGACCGCCACGCGCACCTCTGCGCTCGAACGCTCCTGGTCGCAGGAGCGCGGCATGAGCGCCGGCGTGCGCACCAGCTACTTCGACTGGGCCAGCGGCCAGCATCCGATGGGAAGGATCGCCGAGGCCGAGGACATCGCCGAGGCGGTTAAGATGCTTGCCGTGACGAGCTTCATATCCGGCGAGTCGATCCGGGTCGACGGCGGCCTCCTGTCCTCGCTCAGGCTGCTGCCGCCGCAAGGCAACTGATACCGTCAGGCGTATCCCGTTCGGGCATCGGGCCTGCGGCGTCCGTCGACCGGCCAGCTCTGTCCGCTGCCGTCTTGTCGGTACACCGCGACTGAATCATGCAAGTTCAGCGTCGGATCGATGTGCAGCGGGATCAGGAGGACCGGATCGCCAACCCGCGCCGGCCAATCGGCCCGCGGACTGATGCGCGCGTGCTCGTCGGCCAGCGAAATGACCGAGAAGCTGCCGTCCGCCGATTTCGGCACGCCGAATTCGCCGCTCAGGCTCTTCCAGCCGGCATTGAGCACGCCGGCGCCGGGGCTGCGCCACGATATCAGCGTGGCACAGCAGAACAGCGCATTCTCGAAGGGCAGGTCCAGCGCGCCGTATTTGGCGTCCATGAGAACGTAGGAGCCCGCCTGCACTTCGGACAAGACGCCGGCTTCGGCCGCCAGGTCCCAGGTGCCGGTGCCGCCGCCCGAGACGACCGGGCATGGAAAACCCGCCTGGACGAGGCGTTCCTTCTCGATGCGCAGGATCTGCTGGCTTTGCCAGACCATCGTGCGGCGGATGTCGCGATCCTCGCGCGAGACGGCGTGCCCCTCATAGCCCTGCAGGCCGAGGAACTCGAGCCGTCCGGCCGAACGCGTGGCGGCAGCGAGGTCTATCAGGGCCGGGCTGCCGAAGTTCAGGCCGCACCGGCCCATGCCGACGTCGATCTCGATCAGTACGCCGAACGACACCGCGAACGCCTCGGCCGTCGCCTGCAGCATCTCGACCTGTGCGGCGCAGTCGACGGTCGCGGTCACCCGCTTCAGCGCGGCGGCGCGGGCAAGCGCAGCCAGGCCGGCCAGATCGGCGACCTGGTTGGCGACGAGAATGTCGTCGATGCCGGCTTCGGCGAGCACGAGCGCTTCATAGGGCGTGGCGCAGGTTACGCCCGAAGTGCCGCCGGCCGCCAGCTGCATCTCCATCAGCATGGAGATTTTGTGGGCCTTGAAATGCGGACGAAGCTTGACCGGCCGATGGCGATAGAAGTCCGCAGCGCGGCCGATGTTTCGCTCGGTCGCGGCAAGATCGATCAACATGGAGGGCGTCGCCACGGTCGCGAGAAAATCGCGCGGGATGCCGGCGCCCGCAAGGCGTGTGCTCATCGGGGTTCTCCTCGCCAGAAGATGCTCTTTTGGCGGGTCAGCTCCATAAGGAACTCCAGCCCGTAGCCATGGCCCATGCCGCTGGAGCCGAACGGCTCTGACGTGCCGCCGGCGGCTTTGCCCCGCATCGTATTGATGCGGATCATGCCGGCGTCGAGCGTATGCAGTGCCTTCAGCGCACGCGGGGCGGACGCCGTGCAGACGATGGCCGCGAGCCCGTAGCGCGAGCCGTTGGCCAGTGCCAGCGCCTCGCCGAAATCGTCGAACGGAATGCAGGGAGCGACCGGCCCGAAGGTCTCCTCGACGACGACGCTCGCGTCGTGGGGCACGTCGACCAGGACTGTGGCGGGATAGAAGAATCCCCGGTTTCCGTGGCGCTCGCCGCCGGACAGGACCCTGGCTCCGGCCTCGGTGGCATGGGTCACCTGCGCGGAAACGATGTCGAGCTGCCGGCGATCGACAAGCGGCCCGATATCGACGCCGTCCTCCATGCCATTACCGATCCTGAGCGCTCGCGACGCCCGCACCAGCTCATCGACGAAGGGCTCGAAAACCTGCCGGGCGATGAACAGCCGTTCGGTGGAGGTGCAGATCTGGCCGGCATTGTAGAACGTCGCTTCCGCTGCGAGCCGCGCGGCCCTGCCGATGTCGACGGTCTCGTCGACGATCAGCGGATCCTTGCCGCCGAGTTCGAGGATCACCTTCTTGAAACTTCGCGCGGCGACCTCTGCGATGTGGCGTCCCGTGCGTTCGCTGCCGATGAAGACGATCAGGTCGACATCCGAATGAGAGATAAGCCGCTCGCCCATGTTCGCGCCGTCGCCGAGCGCGAGGTTGAGCACGCCTGGCGGGAGGTGGCCGAACACGTGCTCGGCCAGGAAACGCGCCGAGAGAGGGCTCTTCTCGGACGGCTTCCAGACCACCGTGTTGCCGACCAGGAGGTTCGGCACGACGTTTTCCATCGCCACCACTGCTGGGAAGTTCCACGGCAGGATGCAGGCACAGACGCCACGCGGGACGCGCTGCTGGAAATTCAGTTCGCCAAGCGCCGCCATCTGGCTGCCGCTGCGCAGATGGACGGCGAGGTCGCAGAACTGCCGCGCCACGTCGGTTGCCGTGCCGACCTCCGCGAGCGCCTGCGAAAGCGGCTTTCCCATCTCGCGCGTGATCAGCGCCGCCACGTCCTGCCGCAGCGCGACGAGTTTCTCGACGGCGGGCAGGAGCAGGTTCCGCCTTTCGGCTGGCGACAGCGCCGCCCAGGCCGGTCCGGCCTTCGCGGCTGCTTCCACCGCTGCGTCCGCGAGGTCGGCCGAGCCGCGCGGAAGGAGTTCGACGACCGCTTCAGTGGCGGGGTCCACGATCTCGAGCGCTTCGCCAGGCTCCGGGATGCCGCGTCCGTTGATCCAGTGGGAAAGCATGCAGTCGGCTCCTCCGCCGTTTCGAATTTTCAGGCCGCGGCCCTGGTCTGCTCCCGCCGGTCGACCAAAACCTTCCCGCCCTTCATGACGACCCGGATGTTGCGGGTGTCCGACAGGATGGCGATGTCGTCGAGCGGGTTGCCCCGGACGACGATGAGGTCGGCGAGCTTTCCGCGTCGGATGCTCCCCAGTTCGTCTGCGCGGCCGATCGCCTCGGCCGCGTTCCTGGTTGCCGTCATGATGGCCTCCATGGGCGTCATGCCGAGATTGACATAGACCTCGAGCTCGAGCGCGTTCTCGCCGAAGCCGGGCTCGACATTGGTGTCCGTTCCCATGGCGATCCTGGCGCCGGCAGCGTGATAGCGCTGAAACGTGCGGGAGGTTTCGTCGAGCAGCCGTTCCATCTGGGCCACGACGTCGGGCGGGGCGCCCCGACGGCGTCTCCGCTCGATGATCTTGCGCTGGCGGAAGGCGAGCGTGGGAATGACCGGCTTGCCCGCATCGACCACGCGGGCGATCGCATCGTCGTCGATGTAGACGCAATGCTCGATCGTATCGACGCCGGCCTCCACCGCCACGCGGACCGAATCCGGCGTATGGCAATGCGCCGCGACCGGCTTGCCGAAGGCATGCGCCTCGTCCACCAGGGCAGACAGTTCCTCGGGCGTGATGTTGCGGCTCCAGACGTTCTCCTCGCCGAATGTGCCAAGTCCGCCCGAAATGCAGGTCTTCAGCACATCGACGCCGTTGCGGATGTTCGTGCGCACCTGACGGCGTATTTCCCAGGGGCCGTCGGCGGTGATGCCGGGCGCGCGCTGCGCGGACCGCGGCATGCCGAGATCGAAATGGCTGGCGGTGATGTGCGTCAGACCGCCGACGACGAGCCGGGGTCCCGGCAGCAGTCCGCTGTCGAAGGCTTCCCGCATCGACACGATCGCTTCGTGGAACGAACCCTGCGGCGTCGGCCAATCGAAATCGCGGACCAGGGTGAATCCGGCCTCCAGCATCAATTGGGCGTGACGCACCGTCTCCATCAGCATCGACGAAGCCGAGCGGCTGAAGCGCGCCACGTCCACGTCCTGCCGCGTGCTGACGTTTGGCGAGGCGAGATGAAGGTGGATGTCCATCATGCCGGGCATGACGACGGCGCCGGAAGCGTCGATCGTTTCGGCGTCCGACAGGCCGTCCAGCGCCGCGCCCGCTTCGACGGCGGCGATCCTGCCGTCCTCGACCAGGATCGAGACGTCGTGGGAAGGCTTGTCGGCCTCGCCGTCTATGAGGGTTCCGCACTTGATGACGATCGGCTTCTGCATTGCCATTTCCCTCGGCGGCCTGCGGCGGGCAACTCGGCTCAGTACTTCTCGACAGTCAGTTCGGAGGCCATGACGGCGTTGCCGGCCATGAGGCCGCCGTCGACATTGAGGATCGCGCCGGTGATGAAGCTGGCATCCTCGCTTGCGAGGAAGGCCACCGCCCTGGCGACTTCGATCGGTTCGGCGATGCGCCCGAGCGGGTACCATTTCGCCAATTGTTCGAACAAATGCGGGTTGCCGTCGAGGCGCTGCTGCCAGATCGGCGTGCGGATCGTTCCGGGACAGACGGCGTTTGCCCTTATGCCGTGGCGGCCATATTCGACGGCGACCGACTTGGTGAAGCTCAGCATCGCGGCCTTGGATGCGCTGTAGGCGGGTGAGCCGAGCGTCGTCAGCCCGTTGACCGAAGCCACCATCACGATCGAGCCGCGCTGCCGATCCTGCATCGCCGGAAGAACCGCCTTGGTGCAGTAGAAAACGCTGTGCAGGTCGATGGCGACGGTCTCTTCCCACCCTGCGACGGTGCTTTTCGCGACCGTGCGCTCCGCCCCGCCGATCGCCGCATTGTTCACCAGCACGTCGACGGGGCCGGTGCGCTCCGTCAGCTTGCGGATCGTCTCCGCTACGGCTTCCGGGTCGCTTACGTCGACGACGGCACATTCGGCTCCGGCCAGGTCATGGACGCGCGCATCCCGGTCGAGCGCGATGATCTTCGCCCCGAGGTCAGCAAAATGGCCGCACAGCGCGCGGCCGAGTCCACCGCTTGCGCCGGTGATCAGGACGATGCTGCCCTTGAAGTCAGACATGGTTTTCCTTCGTCGGTGGCCCGGCTTCGGTCAGGGAATCCTGGCCCCTGCCTCCAGCCGGTAGGGGTTGGGCGGAATCCAGTAGCGCTGGTAGTAGACCGGCGTGTCCTTGATGCCGTAGCCGATCACGTCGCAGGTCATCGCAACGGAGTCGGGCGCGACGCCGATGATGCCGGCGATCTCGGCCGGCACGGGCTGGATGCCGAAATGTTCCACCGCCCTGAGCGTGGCGACGTCGAAGCGCTTGGCGCTCAGCGTGCCACGGAGCGAGGTCACGTCGAATTCTTCCTCGGGAATGGTCAGCAGTTCCCAGAAAGGCGGGCCGGCGACGTAGAAGTTGGAGGCGACGGTGAACTTCCGGTCGATGCTCATGGTGCGCCGCACTTCGATGTAGAAGGAGTGGCGCCCGAGGAAATCGGCCCACGGGCCCACGCGATTGATCGAGGCGATCGACTGGACTTTCGCGTACACCGGCGCAAGCGCGCCGTCGTCCTTGAGGAAACGCAGGTGCCATAGCTTGCTTTCGTCGACGCGCGCTTCGGCGATGAACGTCCCCTTGCCCTGTTCGCGCAGGATCAGGCCGCGCTCGGCAAGCGCCTGCAGCGCCTTCTGCACGGTGCCGAGGCTCGTCGGCAGGACCTGGGTCAGTTCGAGTTCGGAGGGCAGGCGGTCGCCCGGCTTCATGCGGCCGGCAGCGATTTCCTCCTCGATCATCCGGCACACCCGCAAATATTTCGGCATCCCGCGCGGCGAGGTCAGGTCGACCGACGCATAGATTTCAGCAGCCCTCTCCGAGAGGGTCGTTCCAGCAATCCGTTCCGGATTGTCTTCCAGCGATGAAGTCACCGATAGCCTCCGACCGGAATGTCGAGCCGAATATTACATGATAGGGTCATCGTCAGCAAAGCTATATAGTACCTTTCAATGAGCATGCGGTCTGTTCTGCCTGTCGGCCGGGCCATCCCACCAGCGCCCCTTGAGCACGATGCCCGACCGCGCCAGCTTCTGTCGGCCTGCCAGCTTCACACCGTCGACATCGCGATACTCGAAGTCGCCCTCCAGCAACTCGACGATGGAGACGTCGGTGGCGACGCCAGGCTCGAGGCTGCCCAAGTCCTTGCGCCGGAGGGCGGATGCCGGAGCGCTCGTCACGCACCGCACGACATCCGCCAGCGGTATGCCGAGGCAGAGGAACTTCGACATCGTGATGAGCAGGTCGAAGTCGGGCGCGATGCATAGCGCGTGCAGATCGCTGGAGATCACGTCGGGCATGAAGCCGTTCGCAAGCATTGCCCTTGCCGTGCCGAAGCCGAAGGCGCCCCGTCCGTGGCCCACGTCGAAGAGTACCCCGCGCTCGCGGGCGGCGAGGACTTCCTCCCTAACCGCGCCGTCACGGGTCGACGGGGCATTGGGGAAGGACCTGAAGCAATGGGTGAGAATGTCGCCGCGGCGCAGTCTCTCCAGCACCTCGCGGCGTGTCGGCGGCGGAAAGTCGAGATGCGTCATGACCGGAAGGCCCAGTTCCTCCGCCGCTTCGATCGCGATGTCGAGCGGGGCGATGCTGCTGCCGCCGCCGGCGATCATCCCGACGCGAACCTTCACGCCGACGATGACATCGGCGTGTTCCCTGGCGACCCGCACGCATTCGCGCACGTTGAGGAGCCGAACATCCTCGCATTCACCGATCCGCACGGCGTCGCTGAAGCCGAAGATGCCTGCGAAGGAAACATTGATGTAGGACAGGACACGCGGGGCGACCCGTTCTATCACGTGCCGCCGGAACCCGGGGAAATTGCCGGGACCGGCGCTGCCTGCGTCGACGAGCGTGGCCGTCACGCTGTCATAGGCGACTTCCTCCGCGTCGACGCCCAGCGAGGTGCCGCCCCAATAGACATGCGTGTGCAGGTCGACGATGCCCGGCAGGACCAGCCTGCCGCTCACGTCGCGCACGTCGCGACAGCCGTCGTCCGGCAGGCTCGGGCCGACTGCCGCGACCACGCCGTCGCGCAAGCCGACATCGGCGATGGCGTCGAAATTCCGGACCGGATCGATCACCCGTCCGCCTCGCAGCAACAAATCGAACATCACATTCCTTCATGCGCAGCCAGGGCGGCTCGACCGTTCTAGGCATTGGCCCGAGGCGCTCGAAAACCGCAATCCGATCGATCGGCCCACGTCGATGTTGCCGGTAATAAGTTATAGCTATATAGATGTCAATCGGAGGATGCGGAACCTGGCCCCCCGAGAGAGGGCGGGTGTCGGGAGATCGCGTCAGGGGCATCACAGCGGAGCATGACCGATGGCCGAAGTTTTCACGATGGTGCCGCTGCCTGCCGGGCGCAGCAGGACAAAGCCCCGCAGGCAAGGCCTGACGATGATGATGGACTGGGGCATGCCGATCGAATCGCAGGCCTCGCTGCTTGGCCTGGTGGCGCCGCATGTCGACCTTGCCAAGATCGTCGTCGGAACCGCGCGGCTCTACGAAGAAAGTTACCTCCGCCGCAAACTGGCGACCTACCGCGACCACGACATCGCCCCCTTCATCGGCGGCCAGTTCCTCGAATATGTCATCCGCAAGCAGGGGGTCGGCGGCGTGGACGCCTTCCTGGACGAGGCCTGCCGCCTGGGTTTCGGCGCGATAGAAGTTTCCGACAACATCGTTCCCATCTCCGAGGAGAATCGCCGGAAAATCATCAAAATGGCGTTGTCGCGCGGGTTGGAGGTCCATGCCGAGGTGGGCTCGAAACACGACGCGTCGACTGCCGAGGCGCTGGTCGCGCAGGCGACGCGCGACTTCGACGCCGGGGCCAATGTCATTCTGGTCGAAGGCGCCGAGTTGCTGCGCAACCGCCAGCCGGACCAGGCGCTGATCGCGGGACTGAAGGAAGGGCTCGACCTGAGTCGCGTGATCTTCGAACTGAGCGGGCCGTGGATCCCGGGCACCCATCACACGGACGTCTACGCGCTCAAGGTCTTCCTCGTGAAGACGTTCGGACCCGACGTCAATCTCGCGAACATCCTGCCGGATGCGGTGTGGGAGACCGAGGCGCTGCGCATGGGCCTCAGCGCGCCGGGCCCGATCCACGACGTCTAGCGGCCGCCGAAATCCATAAAGTTCAGCATTTTGCCTTGCAATGCGCTTCGTCTTATAGTCCTATAGAGGACTATATAAAGGAGCGCATGTCGCCTCGCTTGAAAACGCGTGGAAGGGGGCGGCGGCAATCGACCTGTCGGATCGATGGCTGCGGAATCACGCGACAAGAGGGAACCATGAGATTGAACCCGATGAATGCACTGCGGGCGACGATCCTGTCGCTTGCCATGCTGGGCCTGGGGATCATCCAGGCGGGAGCGCAAAGCAACGAGAAGATCGTCATCGGCGTCACGGCCGATCCGACACATTTCCAGCCCTGGGACACGGCGATCAACAATTTCCCGTTCTTCGCCCAGTTCTACAACGTGCTGGTCAGGAAGAACCCCGAGACGCAGGCGCCGGAACCTGAACTCGCCGAAAGCTGGAGCTTCTCGGAGGACGGAACGGTGATGACGCTCAAGCTGCGCGCCGGCGTCAAGTTCCAGAGCGGGCGTGAATTCGTCGCCGAAGACGTCAAGAGAAGCCTCGCGCGGGCCTTGGATCCCGACGTGCACGCCAACCTGAAGCCGATCGCCGCCACGGTCAAGGAGGTGCGCGTCGTCGATCCGCATACCGTGGAACTCGTGCTCAACGCGCCGAACCCGGCGGTCTTCGATCTCCTCGACATGCTCTACATTATCGATGACGACCAGTTCGAACTGCATCGCAAGCAGCCGATCGGGACCGGTCCCTACGTGCTCGCCGAGCGTGTGCCGGGGCAGAGCCTGACCCTGCGCCCCTTCAAGGACTACTGGCGCAAGCCCGGCCCGGTCATCCAGGAGATCGAGTACCGCATCGTGCCCGACACGCAGGCGGTGCTCCTCAATCTCGAATCGAACACCGTCCATGCCATCAGCAATTTCCCGGTCCGCGATGCGGAAAATCTTCGCTCTCTCGGCTTCCAGGTCGATACGGCGACGACCGGCATCTTCTACAATTTCGTCTTCAACACGACGAAAGAGCCGTTCTCCAATGCCGCGCTGCGCCGGGTCTTCACCCATGCGGTCAACCGCGACCGCTTCGTGCGCGTGGTCCTTGCCGGCATGGCCAAGCCGATGTGCATGCCCTGGGTCAAGGAAAGCAACATCGCCTATGACGCGAAGCTCGAGGCGAGCTGCGAGTTCGACCTGGTCAAGGCCAAGCAGCTGTTGACGGAAGCCGGCTATCCCGATGGCCTCGACGTCGAGATCATCACCTCGACGCAGTGGTATTTCGGCATGACGAAGCTCGCCGAGATCATGCAGCACGATTTCGCCGAGATCGGCATCAGGGCGACGGTTCGCGACACCGAGACCGCCGAATACGTCAAGCTGCACAACAATCTGGGCTTCCAGATCATCATGTCGCAGACCGGCCGGGCGATCCGCGATCCCGCCGCCATGCTCGGCATGACCTCGACCTGGCGTCCGAAAGGCATGACCTCCGGATTCGAATCCCAGCGCTACACCGATCTCGTGACGGCGGGCGCATCGACGCTGGACGAGGCCAAGCGGCGCGAGATCTACGGGGAGATCAACAAGCTGATACGCGAGGAGCAGTTCACCGTGCCGGTCGCCACGGCGCCGACCCTCTTTGCCTACAACAGCAAGATCAAAGACATCCGCTATTCGCTGGAAGGTTTCCTCACCCTCGAATTCGCGCATGTCGACTGATCGCTGATGACCGGGCGGGGCCTTGAAGGAGCCCCGCCTACAGGGGGGACCTGAACATGGCCGATCGAGTCGCAATCGTCACCGGCGCTGCCCAGGGCATGGGACGGGCCTGCGCGATCGAGCTTGCGCGCAAGGGGCACCGCATCGTCATCAACGACCTTAGCGCAACCGGCGCCGAAGCGGTCGTGCGCGAGCTCCGTTCCTTGGGCGCCGAGGCCGTCTCCGCGATGGGTGATGTCGCGAATGGCGCCAGCGTGGAACGCCTGGTCGGCACCGCGCTCGAAAAGTTCGGTTCGATCGACATCCTGATCAACAGCGCCGGCATATTGAAACCGACCGAGGTCGCCGGGATATCGGAAGCCGAATGGGACCTCGTCGTGGGGGTAAACATGAAGGGGACGTTCCTCTGTTCACAGGCAGTGCTGCCATCGATGCGCGGCAGGGGGTGGGGACGTATCGTCAATTTCTCCTCGACCGCCGGCAAGAACGTGTCCACGCTCGGCGGCGCGCACTACACGGCGGCCAAGGCCGGCGTCCTTGGGCTGACGCGGCATTTTGCCAAGGAGGTCGCCGGCGACGGGATAACGGTGAATGCCGTCTGCCCCGGCCTGATCGACACGCCCATGGTGCGCAACAGCATCGGACAGGAGCGCATCGACGCCTACGCCGGCTCCTTCCCGATCAAGCGCCTCGGCCTGCCCGAAGAAGTCGCCGACCTGGTCTGCTTTCTCGCCTCCGACAATGCCGCCTACATCACCGGTGCGTCGCTTGACATCAACGGCGGCGACCTGATGGTCTGACGCCGCCGCGCGCCCCGAGAAAACAGGAAATCGCGACATGAAGTGTTTCGATCTCGGCGGCAAGGTCGCCCTCGTGACGGGTGGAAACGGCGGCATCGGCCTCGGCATGTCGCGGGGCCTTGCGCGGGCGGGAGCCCGGATCATGATTGCCGGACGCAACGCGCAAAAGAATGCCGCCGCCGTCGCGGACCTTTCGGCAATCGGCGTCGATTGCGATTCGGTCGTCGCCGACCTGTCCCGGGAATCGGATGCACGCTCGCTCGCGCCGCGCACCCTCGAACGCTTCGGCCGCCTCGACATACTCGTCAACAATGCAGGTGTTCCGATGCGCAAGCTGCCGCAGGACCACACGACGGAGGATTGGCGGCTCGTCATCGACACGAACCTTTCCAGCGCGTTCTGGACGTGCCAGTCGGCCTATTCCGAATTCCGGCGCCTCGGCGCGGGCAAGGTCATCAATGTCGGGTCGCACGCCTCGATCCTGGGCGCGCCCTTCACGACCGCCTATGCCGCCAGCAAGGGTGGACTGCTGCAGATGACGAAATCGCTGGCCTGCGCGTGGGGGCGCGACAACATTCAGGTCAACGCGATCCTTCCGGGCTACATCGACACCGACATGGCGAAATCGGCCAGGCAGGAGGTTCCCGGCACCGAGGAGCGGGTGCTTTCGCGCACGCCCGCGGGGCGATGGGGGACCCTCGACGACTGCGAGGGGATCGCGGTCTTCCTGGCCAGTCCGGCGAGTGATTTCGTCACCGGCACGGCACTGCTGCTCGACGGCGGCTACGCCGCGCTCGGCTGAGCAGACCACGCCTGTCCGACGAGCAGGTGCGCTCCATTTCCTGAAGATACCTCTCGTTTCCACGCAAGACGCGGCGCATCGGTGGCTTCGCGACAGTGCGGCTGCCCGGACAGATTTCTCTCGTCCCGCCCGATGATCCGGACGGCTCGGCGCGTCTTGACCTCTGCTGCGACGAGGGTGTGTTGCCTTGACCGCCGCGAGCGAAGTGCTATAGTCATACATAGTACTTGGGCGCGAGGAGGACGTTTGATGGCGAGCAGATCCCGAGCCCCGTCGCGGAACGCTGCATGACCATCCCGATGGAATCCGTCTCGGGCGTACAGGCGGCGGCGCCGTCGGGGTGGCAGCGCTTCCGACAGGACAGGGCAGGATTTGCCAGCCTCGTCGTTCTGGCCGTGCTCGGCCTCGTTGTGCTTGCGGCCCCGCTCGTCAGCCCGCATCCGCCGACCCATCAATACTATGGCGAGGAACTGCTCGGGCCGCGCCCGGGCTTCTGGTTCGGGACGGACGATCTCGGTCGGGACCTCCTGTCGCGCTGCCTCTACGGCGCCCAGCTTTCGCTGGTGACGGGTCTGCTCGCGGCCCTGCTTGCGGGACTGCTGGGCACGGCGCTCGGCATGATCGCCGGATATCTGCGGGGGCCGGTAGACGGCATTCTCGGCAGGATATTCGACACGATCCTGTCCTTTCCGGGCCTGCTTTTCGGAATCGCCGTGGCCGTGCTTATGGGCAAGGGCGTCGTCAACGCCGCGCTGGCGGCCGCCATCATCAACGTCCCGCTCATCGCCAGGCTGGCGCGGGCAGGGGTCTTGAGCGAACAGGAGAAGGAATACACGCTCGCCGCGCGGGCGATCGGCGCTTCTCCGATCCGCATCCTCGTGCGCCATCTTCTGCCCAACATCTTCCCGATCATCCTCGTCCAGGTGACGCTGACCATGGCCGACGCCATGATCATCGAGGCGGGACTGAGCTTCCTCGGGCTCGGCGCGCAGCCGCCGCAGGCATCCCTCGGCACCATGCTGCGGGATTCACGGCCCTTCCTCTCCGACGCCGCCTGGTACGCGATCTTTCCCGGACTGCTGCTGACCATGTTCCTGATGACGATCAGTTTCATCTCCGACGCGCTGGCCGAGATGTACAATCCGCGCCGCGTCCTCAGGAGTGCCGGATGATCTCCTATGTGGTCCGTCGTCTGCTCGCCGCGATCCCGGTGATCGTGCTCGCCTCGATCCCGGTCTTCCTGGTCATCCACATGGCCGAAGGCGATCCCGTCCTCATGCTGCTCGGGGTCGAGGCGCCGACCGAGACCATCGAGGCGATGCGCGAGCGCCTGGGCCTCAACCTGCCTCTCTGGCGGCAGTATCTGCGGTGGGCCGCGGGAGTCGTCACCGGGGACTTCGGCAGGTCCGTCATGTCCGACTTTACGGTGAGGGAACTGCTCGTCAGCCGGATTCCGGCGACCCTGTCGCTGGCCGTCGTGGCGATGATGATGGCGATCGCCATCTCGTTCCCGCTCGGCATCTTCACGGCATTGCAAAGAGGACGCTGGTTCGATCGCTTCGTCTCCATCGTGACCTCCGTGGCGATATCGATCCCGCATTTCTGGCTCGGTATCCTTTTGGTGCTGCTCTTCGCCGTGAACCTGAACTGGCTGCCGGCCGGCGGCTATGTGTCGCCGGCCGAGTCACCACTGCGGTTCGCGCAACTGGTATTCATGCCGGCGCTTACGCTGTCCCTCTACATGGCGGCGATCCTGACGCGCTTCGTGCGCACCTCGATGGCGGAGATCCTTACGGAGGACTACATCCGCACCGCGCGCAGCAAAGGGGTTCCGGGCCGGCTCATCGTCACGCGTCACGCTCTGCGCAATGCTCTCATTCCGGTAGTCACCGCACTCGGCGTGCATTTCGGGCGCCTGCTGTCCGGAACCATCATCGTGGAAGTGATCTTCGCCTGGCCGGGGCTGGGACAACTCATGCTCGGGGCGATCAACAACCGTGATTTCCCGGTCGTCCAGGCGACCTTCCTCGTCTTTATCGTGCTGGTCATCGTGTCGAACCTGGTGACGGACATCCTGTATTCCGTCATCGATCCGCGCATCCGGCTCCACGGGGCAGCAAAATAGGCATGAAGACGACAGGCTCCATTCGGTGGTCGTGCGGTCGCGAAGCTTTCTGCGAGCCGGACGGTCGGGCATGAACATGTTGCCGGCCCGGGACGACCGCGACGGCGAACCGATTCTCTCGCTCGAGCAGCTGCGCGTCCAGTTCCGCACGCCGAGAGGCATCGTGCAGGCCGTGGACGGCGCCTCCTATGCTGTGAACCGAGGCGAAACGCTCGGCGTCGTCGGCGAGTCGGGCTGCGGCAAGAGCGTGACGGCGATGTCGCTGCTGCGCCTGATTCCCGAGCCGCCGGGCAGGATCGTCGGAGGCTCGGCCATCTTCGAGGGGAAGGATCTTCTCGCGCTTCCGGAGCGCGAGATGCGCACCATCCGCGGCAACCGGATCTCGATGATCTTCCAGGAGCCGATGACGTCGCTCAACCCGCTGCTCACCATCGGCCGGCAGATAGGGGAGCCCCTGGAGATCCATGCCGGCCTGTCGCGTCGCGACGCGCTCGATCGGGTGGTGGAGATGATCCGGCTGGTCAACATCCCGGAAGCCGAAACGGCGATCCACAAATTTCCGCATCAGCTATCCGGAGGCATGCGCCAGCGGGTGATGATCGCCATGGCGCTGTCCTGCAATCCCCAGGTCCTGATCGCCGACGAGCCGACCACGGCGCTCGACGTCACCATCCAGGCACAGGTGCTCGACCTGATGCGGGAGCTGCAGGAGCGGCTGGGGACCGCCATAATCCTGATCACGCACGACATGGGTGTCATTGCCGAGAATACCACCCGCGTCGTGGTCATGTATGCCGGCAGGAAGGTGGAGGAGGCGGCGACGACGGCGTTGTTCGCGGCGCCGCGCCATCCCTATACGCGGGGCCTGCTCGGTTCCATCCCGCGCCTTGACGGCAACGACGCAGGCGTCGCCGGTCCTGTGAGGCTCAACGAAATTCCGGGGATGGTGCCGATGCTTCTCGACCCGCCGCCGGGTTGCCTGTTTGCACCCCGCTGCGCCTTCGCCACCGACAGGTGCCGACGCGAGGTACCGCTGTTCGAGGAGAAGCGCCCGGGGCACTGGGCGGCATGCTGGCACTCGGATCGTCTGCCGGAGGGCGTCGCATGAACATCCCGTCCAACATCACGGCGCCAGCCCCGGAATCCCGGCCATTGCTCGAGGTCGAGGGCCTCAAGAAGCACTTCCCCATCGGCGGCGGCATCCTGTCGCGCGCCAAAGGCAAGGTCTACGCGGTCGACGGTGTTTCCTTCGGCGTCCACCACGGCGAATCGCTGGGACTTGTCGGCGAGAGCGGCTGCGGCAAGTCGACCGTCGGCCGCACCGTGCTGAAGCTGATCGCGCCCACGGCGGGCACGATCTCGCTGAAAGGCAAGGACATCACCGGCCTGTCGGAGGCCGAGATGCGGCCGTTCCGCCGCGAGATGCAGATCGTGTTCCAGGATCCCTATTCGTCGCTCAATCCACGCATGAGGGCGGGCGACATCATTGGCGAACCGCTCGTCATCCACGGCATCGCAAAAGGGCAGGAGCGCGAGGATCGCGTCGTCTCGGTGATGCGCCGCGTGGGGCTCCATCCCGATTCGCGCTCGAAATATGCGAGCGAGTTTTCTGGCGGGCAGCGCCAGCGTATCGGCATAGCCCGCGCCCTGATCCTCAATCCGCGCCTGATCGTCTGCGACGAGCCGGTTTCCTCGCTCGACGTTTCGATCCAGGCGCAGGTGATCAACCTCTTGGCCGACCTGCAGCAGGAGTTCGATCTCGCCTATTTGTTCATCGCCCACGACCTGGCGGTCGTGCGCCACGTCAGCCGCCGCATCGCGGTCATGTATCTCGGCCGGATCGTGGAACTCAGCGACCGCGACGCGCTTTTCCGCGAACCGCAGCACCCCTATACCGAATGCCTGCTTTCGGCGATCCCGGTTCCCGACCCGCAGGTGAAGCGGCCGAAGCGGATCATCCTCAAGGGCGATCTGCCGAGCCCGTCAAATCCGCCGTCGGGCTGCCATTTCCGCACGCGCTGCCCCTATGCCTTCGATCGCTGCCGCTCCGAAAGTCCGGCGTTGCGTGAAGTCAGGCCCGGGCACTGGGCAGCATGCCATTTGCGATGAAACCGACGGACCGGACGGCGCGTCCCGAACGCCTACGGCTTCAATAGCGCATGAGGGTCAGCCAGCCGGCTCCGCCGCAGTCGAAGACGGGTTCGGCAGCCGCCGGCAGGCCGTCCACGAGCGGCATCGCCACGACACGCGACGATTCCCACCCCGCGACGAGGAGGTGATCGCCATGGATGAGCAGATGCTGGGGCCATGCCACGCCGGCATCGATCTCGGAGACCATGACGGGCAGGGGGCCGCTGACGTCGAAAGTAGCGATCGTGTCGTAGCCGCGGTTTGCCAGGTAGGCGTATCTGCCGTCGGCCGAGCAACGGATGTCGCCCGGATAGTTGCGATCGAACCGCGTCTTCGCCGGTCCGGTATGGGTGGTGCTTTTTGTGACGCCCCACTCTTCGGCGGCGATGCCTGGTCGCCCCAGGACGATCGTCGAGGCGAGTTCCGCCGCGATCGCCAGTCGGCCGTCGGGGAGCCACACGCCGTGTCGCGGACCGGTCCCGGGCGGTACCGGGGTTGCGCCGGTCTCGCGCAGGCCGGCTTCGCCGGTCGCTGCCTTGTCGATCTCGAATTCCCGCACACGGTCGGCGCCGAGGTCGACGACATACACGCGACCCTGGTGAAACAGGGTCTGGTGCGGGCGTGGGCCGCTCTGGCGCTCCGGATCGAGGCCTCGGCCGCTGAGCGGGATCAGGTCGATCTCGCCGTCGAAGCCGCCTTGCGGTGTCAGCCGCTGCACGCCGAGTGCGCTGGTCCGGTAGTTCGTCACGACGAGAAACCGGCCTTCGGGGTCTACGGCGACGTGACAGGGCGAGAGTCCCTCGCTCGATTTGCCGCCTATGCGATCCGCCCGTTCGCCATCGAGCCGCCAGCCGTGGATGAACCCTTCGTCGCCGGTGCCCGACGACCCGTAGACGACGGCAAGCGAGCGATGGGGAGCAAGCGAGGCCAGCTGATCGACGGTCGCGAGGTGGACACCGCGCCATCCGCCCTCGCCGAAGGTCCACTGATGCAGCCCGTCTGATTGTCCGGCTCCCCGGCCAGCGACCAGGAGTCTTTCGCCGGACGGGATTTCGAATGTGGCCATTGCGCGTGTCCCTCGTGCTTGGCGGTGCCGTACCCGGCGCGGCGCCAGAACAATTGTCTCACTTCATAGCTATGTGGGTCAAAGAATGCTATAATCCTATATAGTAGTTGATTCCGGGGAGCAAGCAGGCTATCCCGACCAGATTGCAGCTCGGGGAAAATATCCGATGAACGACTCGGCACCGGACCGCTTGTCCTCGCCGCAAGGCGCGGAGACGATCAAGGAGAGCCGCGCAGGGCTGGTGGCCCGCGAACTGGTGGGCGACTTCCGGCCGGACACGGTCCCCTTCGACGACCCTGAGACGCTGGGCCGGGCGGTGCTGTCTGCGCCCGCGGCCGTGACCGCCCGTTCCTTCGCCACCTTCCGCGTCACCTATACGGTCGGCCGCCTCGGGCTCGACGACACCGGAGCGATCAGGATCGCCTTTCGCTTCATCACCGATCTGCATTTTCAGACCGACGATCCCAAGGGCGACAATTATGTATCTGCCCACAGCGACGGCGAGGGCCGTCTGGAACTGTCCACGGGCCTCAACGGTCACCGCCCCTGGACACGCGCCGTCACCGTCCAGCAACGGGGCGGCTACCTGCGTCCCGGCCAGACGATCACTATCGTCTTCGGCGATACGAGCGGTGGCTCGCGCGGGCTTGCCGTACAGTCCTTCGCCGAGGCCGCCGCCGAGTTCAAGGTTCTGGCGGACGTGCAGGCAACCGGCATTTTCGTTCCGCTGGAAGACCAGCTCTTCGTGCCGATCGTCGCCGGCAAGGCGGATCGCTGGGTGGCCGTCATGCCGACGATGCGCCGGCCGGGCGAAGAATTCTTCTTAGGGCTGCGCGCCGAGGACGCGTGGGGCAACCCGACGCCGCTGGCAAGCGGCAAGGTGCGCCTTGCGCCCTCGCGGCCTGTCGACGGCCTGCCCGAATCGTTCGAATACGCCGACAGCCAATCGATGCGTTTCGAAGGATTGTCGGCCGATGCCGGCGAACCGATCACCGTCGCCGTTCACGTCGACGGGCAACTGGTCGCGGAAGCGGGGCCGCTGCACATCGGCGAAGCGCGGCTGGCATCCTATTGGGGCGACCTTCACGGGCAGTCGGGCGAGACGGTCGGAATCAACACCGTCGAGAGCTATTTCGACTATGCCCGCAACAAGGCCTTCCTGGATGTTTCGAGCCATCAGGGCAACGACTTCCAGATCAACCGGCGCTTCTGGAAGCGTCTGAACGAAGTGACCGCCGAGTTCGACGAACCTGGCCGTTTCGTCGCCTTTCCCGGCTACGAGTGGTCCGGCAACACCGCCGTGGGCGGCGACCACAACGTTTTCTTCCGTCACGAGGGCGAGGACATCCGTCGCTGCTCGCACGCGCTCTTGGCCGACCGCTCCGACAGCCATCTCGACGCAGCCGACCTCGACGCGCTCTATCGTGCGCTCGCCGGCAAGGACAGCGTCATGTACGCCCATGTGGGGGGCCGGTATGCCAATTTGGCCTTTGGACACGATCCCGTATTGGAGACCGCGGTCGAGATCCATTCCGACTGGGGCACCTTCGAATGGATGCTGACCGACAGCTTCGACCTGAAGCGCCGGGTCGGCGTCGTAGCAAACAGCGACAGCCATGATGCCCGGCCCGGGGCAAGCTATCCCGGCACCGGCGGTTTTGGCGCCTATGGTGGCCTGACCTGCTTTCTCGCGGAGCGGCTCGATCGCGACGCCATATTCGAGGCGATGCGCAGACGCCATCACTACGCCACGTCGGGCTGCCGCCTGCACATCGAACTCGGCGTCGAGCTGGGTTCGGGCGGCCTCGTGTTCGAGCGCGATCCGAACGTCGCGCCCGGCATCGCCGGCATTCCTTCGGCCACCGCGATGATGGGCGACATAGCGCGGACTTCGGCAGAGAGGGTACGCCTTTCCTTCCGTGTCGCCGGGACGATGGGAATCGAGCGCGTAGAGGTCAGGAACGGCGACAGGCCGGTCGACACCGTTCGCGGCTACGGCGAGACAGACCTCGGCAGGCGCCTTCGCGTGCGCTGGGCAGGCGCCGAATATCGCGGCCGGGGCCGCACCACGTCATGGGAGGGAGAGGCTTCGTTCTCCCGCGCACGTATCGAGCGGTTCGACAAGATCGCAATCTGGAACCACGAGCGGCGTTTCAGCTTGGCGGATGCGTCGCGCCTGCGGTTCGAGGCTCCCGTGGCCGGCAACCTCGCGGGCTTCGATGCCTGGCTGTCGGAGCCCGCAGGCCGTGTGCGCATTGAAACCAATCACGGCACGCTGGAAGCGGAACTGGAGCAGATGGGCGTCGAGGATCGCATTCTCGACGCCGGAGGGCTGCACAGGTGCCTCATGGCATACCGACTGCCCGACGAGCCAATCGCGCGTGAGATAGCACATGCCTGCGAGATCGATATCGTTCCAGGCCGTGACAACCCGATCTGGATCGCGGTCGTCACCGAGAACGGCCACCAGGCATGGACGAGCCCGGTCTACGTCTTACCTGCCTGAACCGAAGACCGCGCGTGCGTGTGGCGGAAGGCTCGATCGTTTCAGCCTCTAATGGAATCGCTTTGCGGAATTCAGTGCAGTGGTGAGCCGTGGAGAGGCCCGCGGCGCCTAGAGAAGCTCCGGCCGCGACCCCGTAAAGGCAAGCCCGCGCGTGCCGATTGATTGAATGAGTCATCTTCACTCCCGTCCGAAGGTAAGCGGTGTCACGCTCATACCTTCTGCTCCTGCGTCGTGGCCTGCGAAGAGTGCGTTCTTCCGACTGAGAGCTATCGGCCGGATGGTTCTTTCGACACTGTTGTTGTCCACCTCGATGCGGCCGTCGGTCAGGAAGAGAAGCAGGCCATTCCAGTATTTGGCGATGCAGCTCAGGGCTTCGCGGAGCGGTGATTTGGCGGCAACGCGGGCACGGTGAAGGGTGAGCCAGGTTTCCATGGAGACCGGTAATTTCTCTGGGGTCAGGCGGCGCGCAGAAGAGGCGGTTTTGGCTTGAATATTAGCGGCGCGTTCCGTTCAGGCTGTCGGAGCGGTGCCCTCAGCCGGTTGCGAAGTTCGCCGTTCAGTTCGGCCGTTCGGACCTGCATGAGCATGTGAGCGCCGTGGAGCGACCATCGCATCTGCTGCTTCTTGACCATCCGCTTGCCGACGAGTGAATTCACCGCTGACTCGGCAAGGGTGGTGGCGACCCGCAGACCGCCCCGATAGCGCTTTCCGTAGTCGATGATCGCGCCGCGGTTCGAGCGGGCGTAGGTCAGGAGTTGCGCGCCGAGGCTGTGAAGGCGTGCGATCGAGAATTCGGCGTTTCCTTGCGGCTGCTTGAGGCCGGTGAGAAGGCTCTCCAGGTCGCGGATCGCGCGATCGACGCGGCCATGCCACAAGCGCCATTTCACGGCTCTGATGTCCCTGTCGATGGTTGGAAGCGCATCAAAGGGATCGGATCGGGATCGCACGATGTGATCGGCGATTTGCTGCATGGGCTGGATCTTCATGGCAATATGAAACCAGTCGATGATGTGAGCCGTCGGTTTCGGCATGGCACGGGGCAGCCGCTTCAGAATTTCGGCCCCGTCGGAGATAACCGTCACATCGCCAAAGCCGCGATACCCGACTTCCCGGAGGGAGTGGAGAGTGCGATCGCGGATCGCATGCTGGGCGGTGCTGCCGGTGACGAAATAGCGTCCACCTGGTTCACCCCGTCCCCCGCGGCCGCATCTGGCAACGACGAGTTCGAAATTCCGCGCTGAATTGGGCTCGGCGCTGCGAACATGAGCGGTATCGATGCTGACAACGAACTCTTTGCGCCGATCGCCGGGAAGCTGCATCTCAAGCTGGTGACGGTCATCCATTTGAGACCTAACCCGCCATGTTTCCCGCATGATTTGGTCGTCGAGCCGCTTGCCGATCCTGATGGTGCGCTTGCGCACGGTCGCGTGCGACTCGGTTGGCTCAATGGGCAGGAATTCGGCCAGCACCTTCGCCGCCTGCCGGTAGGGCATCATGCTCCCCAGCCGTGCTGTCAACTCCATCAGCTCCGACATCGCCCGATCGGGACAGATTTCCTTTAGCGGTGCGAGGGCGCCGTCCATGCCCGGGTAACAATCTCGGCAAATCATCCAGCGAGGATTGCGCACCTTCACCGTGCCGAAGACCGTTCGGATCCGGCGTGTCGTGTAATCTTTGACCGGCCGGAATGTGTGACAATCGGGGCAGGGTCGGCGAAACTGGGCATATGTCTCCGCCTCGTGGTTCACGACCGCGCTCTGCAGCGCCGCCATGATCTTCTTGCCGTCCTCGACCGACAAGCCAACGTCGCCGTCGAACAGCCTCTCCCAGGTCTTGTCGATCCGGAGTTCCTTCCGGCAGGTATCGCCAAACTCGTTCTTGCCCTCGATCGTGATCGTCCACTCCACCGCCATCGCTCTCCCTCCGAACAAAGCGACGGTGATGGACCGCTCGGACCTAACAACACGTATTCGACCCCAGAGAAATTACCGGTTTCGCGGCCGATGTCGCGCTGTTGTCGGAGGACATGGCCCGGCTTGCCGCCGCGCATCGGCTGGCGCGGCGCACCCACCGGATTATCCGCCAGAATCTGATTTTCGCCATCGGCATGATGCTGCTTCTGGTCGCCTCGAGCCTGTTCTTCGCCCTGCCTCTGCCGCTCGCGGTCGTCGGACACGAAGGCGGCACGGTGCTGGTGGTGCTGAACGGCCTCAGGCTACTCGCCGACCCGATCCGGGCGCGCAGTGCAACCTCACTGCGACGCCAATCCAACGCCGGCCCTGTAGAGCCTTCATACCAGTCAGGGGTTTGACCGGATGACGGCAATCCCGCTCGAAACGCGCGTAGATGAGGAAACCGATCGATCTTCAGCAGGTGTCGATTGCCGGTCAAGAACCTGTAGTGCGAATGGCGACCGAAGGCGGCGATGACCATGCCAAGCAACAAGAGAACAATTCTCTCCGACAAAACGCGGTTCTTCCAGACGGAACCATTCCGCTGGAGAGAAAAATTCTCACAAGGCCGTTTCCCGGTGTGGGCGCTTCTGAACGTTCGCGATTTGGCAGGCGGCTTTATCGATAGACGATACCGCCATCGGTCAGGATCGACTGTCCCGTGATGTAGTCGGAATCGGCGCCCGCGAGGAAGGCGACCAACGCTGCCACGTCCTCCGGTGTCTGCGCGCGGCCCAAAGCGATGCCCTCGACGTATTTCTTGTAGGTTTCGCCCTTCGGCGTTCCGGTGATCTCGGAAAAGCGCTCGTCGATCTCCACCCACATGTCGGTGCCGACGATGCCGGGGCAGTAGGCGTTCACCGTGATGCCCGCGCTGGCATATTCCTTGGCGGCGGCTTGCGTCAGCGCACGCACGGCGAACTTGGTTGCCGAATAGACGCCGAGCATGGCGAAGCCGTCATGTCCGGCAATCGAGCAGGCATTGATGATCTTGCCCTTCTGACCTCGATCCTTGAATTTCTGCGAAGCCGCCTGGATGCCCCAGAGCACGCCGTCGACATTGATCCGGAAGATCAGGTCCATGTCCTCGGGCGTGACGTCGGCGATCGGCTTGACCTGGGCGATGCCGGCATTGTTGACCATGACGTCGAACCCGCCGAGTTGCTTCTCTGCATGGTCGATGGCGGCGTAGACTTCGTCGCGCTTGCTGACATCGGCGACGACGGTGGTGGCCTTGCGTCCGAGCGCTTCGACTTCCTTGCGAACGGAGTCGAGCTTATCGGCCTTGACGTCGGCCAGCGCGAGATCAGCGCCTTCCTTTGCAAGCCGCAGCGCAATACCGCGTCCGATCCCCTGGCCAGCGCCGGTTACCAAAATGACTTTGCCATTCAACGACATGATTTTCTCCTACAGAAAGTCGGCCAATCCTGTGCAGCCAGCATGTTCCCTTTCCGGGCAATACAGCCGGAGCAGAACCCACTCCACTCCATGATCCCGGCCCATTTTAAGGCCGTGGCCTGGAAATGATGCGACGGCACGGATACTGGCAGTAAGGCCACCTCAAGGGGCCGCCCGCAAAAGCAACAGTAATTGTTCGACCCCGCAAGAGTATGACATGATTCCGCATATATGTCCGAGCGCCATATTTTCATCGTGCGGTGAGTCGCTGTTGCAGAAGGATACGTAGTTGATGACGGAAGCGGAGCGCTACGACGCTGTCGTGATCGGCAATGGCGAGGGCGGCAAATACCTCGCCTGGGATATGGCGCAAGCCGGCCAGAAGGTAGCCGTCATGGAGCGGCGCTGGATCGGCGGTTCGTGTCCCAACATCAACTGCCTGCCCAGCAAGAACGAGATCTGGAGCGCGGGTGTCGCTCATACCGTTGCCCATGCCGGGGAGTATGGCGTTGTCGCCGGCCCCGTCTCGGTCGACATGAAGACGGTTGTGGCGCGCAAGCGCGCCATGGTCGAGAGCCTCGTGGCGTTTCATCTCGAGCGCTACGAGGCGACCGGCGCGGAACTCGTCATGGGCAATGCACGCCTCGTCGCGCCTGGGACGATTCAAGTTGCCTTGAACGACGGCGGGATGCGGCGGCTCGCCACTGAAAAGCTGTTCCTCAATCTTGGGACGCATGCAACCATTCCGCCTGTTCCCGGCCTCGCCGAGACCAGGCCGCTCACTCATATCGAGGCGCTCGAACTGGACCGGTTGCCGGCACATCTGATTGTTCTCGGCGGAGGCTATGTCGGCCTTGAACTTGCCCAGGCGTATCGACGTTTCGGCAGTCGCGTCACAGTTGTGGACCGTGGCCCGCGGCTGCTGAAGCGCGAGGATGAGGATGTTTCCGACGAGGTCCGACTGATCCTGGAGGCGGAGGGCGTCGAGGTGCTTTTGTCGGCTGAAGTTGCGAACGTGGAGGGCCGATCAGCCGGAAGCGTGCGCGTCACCGTTCGGACGCCGGATGGTTCGAGAATGATCGAAGGCACAGACATTCTGGTTGCAGCCGGCCGCACGCCCAACACGCGAGGCATCGGCCTTGAAGAGGCAGGGGTTGCGCTGACGGATCCCGGCACCATCAAGGTGAACGATCGCCTGGAGACGACCGCAAAGGACGTTTGGGCCATCGGCGAATGCGCGGGAAGTCCGCAATTCACCCACGCTTCGCTCGATGATTTCCGAATAATCCGGGACAATCTCGACGGTGGAGACAGAACGACCACCGGGCGGCTGATGCCCTATTGCATGTTCATCGACCCGCCGCTGGCCCGCATCGGCATGAGCGAGGCGCAAGCGCGGGCCAATGGAATGGATTTGCGCGTCGTCAAACTGCCGATGAAGGCGGTGCTGCGGACACGGACGACATCGCAGACCGCGGGCTTCATGAAGGCGCTGGTCGATCCGCAGGATCGGATCGCAGGCTTTACCATGATCGGCTCGGAGGCCGGGGAAGTGATGGCCGTGGTGCAGGCGGCCATGCTTGGCGGTCTGTCCTACAGTGTCCTGCGCGATGCGGTTCTTGCGCACCCGACAATGGCCGAGGGGCTGAACGCGCTATTTGGCAACGTAGCGAAACGATGAGTTTTCCAAGTTCCATTGAGGCGGCGGGTTAGAGAATGAACGGACACGATGAGCATCGGCACCATTCGCATGATCATGACCATTCGGGTCATGCGCATCTTGTGACGGACCCGGTCTGCGGGATGGAGGTCGACCCGCAAACCGCAGAACATCGCCTGACCCATGGGGGCCACACTCACTATTTCTGCTCGGCGTCCTGCAATGCGAAATTCGAGGCGGACCCGGCGCGATATCTTGCAGGGGAAGCGTCGCCCATACCGGAAGCGCCCGAGGGCGCGATCTGGACCTGCCCGATGCATCCCGAGATCCGGCAGGACGGGCCGGGAAGCTGCCCGATCTGCGGCATGGCGCTGGAGCCGCTGGTGGTGACGGCCGACAGCGGCCCCAGCCCCGAACTCGCCGACATGACACGGCGTTTCTGGATCGGGCTGGTTCTCGCCGCTCCGGTCTTCGTGCTCGAAATGGGCGGTCATCTTTTCCCGGCCCTGCACCATCTGGTGCCAATGCGGATATCGATCTGGATTCAGCTCGTTCTGGCGACGCCGGTGGTTTTGTGGTGCGGATGGCCGTTTTTCGAGCGCGCCTGGGCCTCGCTGATCAATCGCAGCCTCAACATGTTCACTTTGATCGCCATGGGCACCGGCGTCGCCTGGGCCTACAGCATCGTCGCCGCCCTTGCGCCGGGAATTTTCCCCGCCGCTTTCCGCGCGGAAGATGGCACGGTCGCGGTCTATTTCGAGGCGGCGGCGGTCATCACCGTTCTGGTGCTGCTTGGCCAAGTGCTGGAACTGCGCGCCCGCGAACAGACCTCGGGCGCGATCAGGGCGCTGCTTGATCTGGCGCCGAAGACGGCGCGGCGCATCGGCGATGACGGCACAGAGGAAGACGTGCCGGTCGAGCACGTTATTCTCGGCGACAGGCTGCGCGTGCGGCCCGGCGAGACCGTGCCGGTCGATGGCGTGGTGGAGGACGGACGCTCATCGCTCGACGAGGCGATGGTTACCGGCGAATCCATGCCTGTCACCCGCACTGTGGGCGATCAGGTCATCGGCGGTACGCTGAACCAGACCGGGGCGCTGGTGATCCGTGCGGAAAAGGTCGGCCGCGATACGATGCTGTCGCGGATCGTCCAGATGGTCGCCGATGCGCAGCGTTCGCGTGCGCCGATCCAGCGCATGGCCGACCACGTCTCGGGCTGGTTCGTACCGCTGGTCATCGTCATCGCAATTCTCGCCTTCATTGTCTGGGGCATCTGGGGGCCGGAGCCGCGCTTTGCCTATGGGCTGGTCGTGGCCGTTTCGGTGCTGATCATCGCGTGTCCCTGCGCACTTGGGCTGGCGACGCCAATGTCGATCATGGTTGGCGTCGGCAAGGGCGCTAGTGCCGGCGTCCTGATCAAGAACGCCGAGGCGCTCGAGCATATGGAAAAGGTCGACACGCTGGTGGTCGACAAGACCGGCACGCTCACCGAGGGCAAGCCGTCGGTGACGGCGGTCGTTGCGGCGGCCGGCTTCGACGAAACGGAAATCCTGCGGCTTGCCGCCGGTGTCGAGAAGGCGTCGGAACATCCGCTGGCATTGGCGATCGTGGAGGCGGCGGAGAAGAAGGGCATCGCCATCCCGCCCGTAGTGGATTTCGACTCTCCGCTTGGCAAGGGCGCGCTCGGCAGCGTCGAAGGCAAGGCGATCGTGGTCGGCAATGCGGTGTTCCTCAAGGAACACGACGTCGACGTCGCGGAATTGTCCGGCCAGGCAGATGCGTTGCGTCATGATGGCGCCACCGCGATCTATATCGGGATCGATGGCAGGGCCGGCGGCATCTTCGCCATCGCCGATCCGGTCAAGGCGACGACGCAGGAGGCGCTGAACGCGCTGCATGGCGAGGGCATCCGCATCGTCATGCTGACCGGCGACAATAAAACCACGGCCGAAGCCGTCGCGCGGCAACTCGGCATCGATGAGGTTGAAGCGGACGTGCTGCCGGACGCAAAGAGCGCGGTCATAAGCCGGCTCAAGGCAGAAGGCCGGGTGGTGGCGATGGCGGGCGACGGCGTCAACGACGCGCCCGCGCTTGCCGCCGCCGATGTCGGGATCGCCATGGGCTCGGGCACCGATGTCGCCATCGAAAGCGCCGGCGTCACCCTGCTCAAGGGCGATCTGATGGGGATCGTCAAGGCGCGGCGGTTATCCGAGGCGACGATGGCGAACATCCGCCAGAACCTGTTCTTCGCCTTCATCTACAATGCCGCCGGCATCCCGGTTGCCGCAGGCGTGCTCTACCCTTCTTTCGGCCTGCTCCTGTCACCGATCATCGCAGCAGCCGCCATGTCGCTGTCGTCGGTCAGCGTCATCGCCAACGCGCTGCGGTTGCGGGGTCTGAAACTGTGACTGAAACGCTGACGCGACTGA
Source organism: Chelativorans sp. AA-79 (assembly GCF_029457495.1). Lineage (NCBI taxonomy): Bacteria > Pseudomonadati > Pseudomonadota > Alphaproteobacteria > Hyphomicrobiales > Phyllobacteriaceae > Chelativorans > Chelativorans sp. AA-79. The sequence goes on along the minus strand of NZ_CP120363.1, from coordinate 41,357 downwards.
CGCCCTGGCGTCAGTCGTAGGCGAGGGCGTCAGTCGCGCCAGTAATTGTTGGCGGCCGCCACCGTCTGGAAATGGATGGCGATCACCTGTGAGGAGGCGATCAGTTGCGCGGTGTCCTGATCGTAGGCCGCGCGCAGCTTGTCGCGAATTTCTGCGGACGGTTGGGTGACCTTGACGCCGACCCGCGCCATTTTGGTGGCAAGGTCGAACCCCTCCTGCGGGGTCGCTGTCTTGAGTGAGGGAAGCCAGATGTCAGCCATGTTTTTTCCTTCCAGAGAATATGAATACGCAACAACCGTAATCTACCCGAGCAGCCGACGAAAGCATCAACCCGCGATGCGCTTCGCCTCCAGGCGTCACGCCTGAAACGCCCTTTCGTGCGGGAAATCCCTTCCGGCGATGTAAGCTTCTTCCGCCGGCGTCGATTCTCGGCCGAGGACGTTATTGCGGTGCGGATGACGGTCGAAAGCGGCGATGACCTTGCGTACGTCGCCAGCCTGATCCACCAGCGACTGGTATATCGGTTGAAGGGAAGCGGACGCTTCCGCCGCTATCTCTTCGCGAAGCCTGATGAGCAGGTCGATGCGCGCGAGGTGATCCGGGCCTTCGCAATGGCCAAGGGGCTGACTGTAGACGATTCTGAACCAGGGCATGTCCAGCGATGCGTAGTGGCCGTTCGAAAACCCCTCCATCGCCAGCGACAGCGCGGCAGGGTCCTGCGCGAATGCGCGCTGTGTGTTGCGCCAGAGCGAGCGCGAGAACTGGTCGAGCACGATGATTAGCGCCAGCCTGCCTTCGGGGTCGCTGGTCCAGTCGTCGAGATCGCCTGAAGCTGCGCTTCTCGTGAGGTCGGCGAAGCGCTCGACGATCATGTCATCCGCTCCGCCGTGCAGCCGCCACGACCAGTGATCGCGGTGAGTTTCAGCCTTTATCTGTGAGGAGCGGCCTTCGGGAAACCAGAAGTCGAAAACGTCGTTCCATGGGGCGGTCCTGGCATTCATGTCGATCCTTTCCGACAAATGCGAGCGATGAGACAGGGTTGACGTCGCAAAAACAACAGACTCCGCATCGCTGCGGGGTCTGCGAGGAGGCTTCAGCCTCGCGCGGCCACAGTTGCGGGCCGGGCGGTGGCGACCTTTGAGGCCCTCCCGCCGGGTGCGGTCGTCTTCGGCATGCGCAGAAGGCGCATGCCGTTGGCGATGACGATCAGCACCGAAAGTTGGTGGACCAGCATGCCGCCGGCCATATGGACATTGCCGGAGAACACGCCCGCCAGCAGTCCGGCCACCGTCACCAGTGCGATGACGAGGTTCTGGCGCATATTGCCCAGCGTTGCGCGCGAGATCGCCATCGCCTCGGGGATCTTGCCGAGATCGTCTTTCAGGAGCGTGATGTCGGCGGTCTCGATGGCGACGTCGCTGCCGGCGGCGCCCATGGCGATCGAGGTGTCGGCGGCGGCAAGAGCGGGGGCATCGTTGATGCCGTCGCCGACCATGGCGACATGCGCGCCATCCGCCTTCATCTTCCGGATCAGTTCCAGCTTGTCCTCGGGCATCAGCCCGGCATGGACCTCGTCGATACCGACCTCGCGGGCGATGGCTTCGGCTGCGCCATGCTGGTCGCCGGTCAGCATGACCACACGGCCTATGCCGATGTTACGCAGCCGGGTGATGGCTTCCGCCGCGCCTTCACGGGCCATGTCGGACATGCCCAGCATCCCGATCAACTGCCCGTCACGCGCCACCAGGATCGGCGTCTGGCCATTGGACAGCAGACGGTCCAGAGCGGCTTCGCCCTCCTGGCCCAGCGCAATGCCGAGCGTGTCCATGAGGCGCCGGTTGCCGGCGGCGATGATGCGGCCGTCGATGCGGGCGCTCAGGCCCATGCCGGCATGTTCCTCCAGCGATTCGAGCGTGGAAAGCGGCCCCTGCTTGCGGCCGGCCTCGACGATCGGACGGCCGAGCGGATGGGTCGATCCGGTCTCGGCGGTCGCAGCCAGATGCAGCAACTCGGCCTCGGCAATGCCGCCGAGCGCGACGATAGAGGCGAGCTGCGGCTTGCCTTCCGTCAGCGTGCCGGTCTTGTCGAGCGCCAGCGTATCGATGCGGCCCGCACTTTCCAGATGCTGGCCGCCCTTGATCAGGATGCCGCTGCGCGCCGCCCGGCCGATGCCGGCGACGATGGAGACCGGCGTCGAGATGACCAGCGCGCCGGGGCAACCGACGACCAGCAGCGTCAGCGCCAGGCGGATGTCCTGCGTCACCGCGAAGGCGGCGACCGCGAGCCCGATGATCGACGGCGTATACCATTGCGCAAAGCGCTCGATCATGCGCTGGCTCGGGGCCTTTTCCTCCTGCGCTTCCTCGACGCGCTGAATAATGCGGGCAAGGGTGGTGTCGGCGCCGACATTGGTGGCGCGGATGCGCAGCAACCCGTTCTCGGCGATCGTTCCTGCATGGACGTGGCTGCCAGGCGCTTTCTCGGCCGGCATCGGCTCACCGGTAATCGCCGCCTCGCTGACGGCGGCGGTGCCTTCGGTTACTTCACCATCCACCGGGATGCGTTGACCGGCCCTGACCAGCACGGTCTCGCCAAGCTGGACCATATGCGCCGGCACCTCGACGGGATCGCCGTCGCGCAGCACGGTCGCGGTGGCGGGCGCGGCATCAAGCAATGCCTTCAGCGCGCCACGGGTCTGCCCCATGGTGCGCGCCTCCAGCCAGCCGCCGAACATGAACAGGAAGGTGACGGCCGCCGACTCCCAGACTTCGCCAATAATGAGCGCGCCGACCGCCGCGACGGTGACGAGCAATTCGATGCTGAAATGCTTTACACGCAGCGAGCGCCAGGCACGGATCGCGATGTCGGAGCCGGCAAGAAATGCGGCCGCGACCATCAGCGCGGTCCATGCCTCGACCATGCCGAAGCCGTAGCGCGCCAGAAGACCGGCCGCGATCAACCCGCCGCTGCCGACCGTCAGCCAGAAACGCCGCCGTGCCGGATGCACGAAGGCGCTCTTGATCCTGCTGACAAGATTGCTCATCTCCTCGCTCCTTTCATCTTCATCCATGTCGGAAAAGCGTGCCTGCCGCGCCGGCACGCGGCGCGGCGAAAAAGGCGGAGTGCCGATCAAAAGGCGGCAGGCCGCGCCTCGTAGCCGGTTCCACGCACTGCCTCGACCAGCGCTTCAACGCTCGATTGCGCGGGGTCGTGCTCGACCTCGATCTTGCCGGTGTTGAAGCGCACCTCGGCCTTTGCCACACCGGGAAGGGCGTTGAGCGCCTTCTCGATCTTGGGTACGCAGGAGGGGCAGGAAAGCTCATCGCTGCGAAGGATGGTTTTCTGGGTCATGATCGGGTTCCTTTCGATAGTGGGGAAGGGGTGTCCCCTGCCTCATTGATCTAAGGGTTGGACCCCGCATTGCGATTGGTGAAACCGGCAAGCCAGGCTTGCATGAATGCACAGGCCGCTGCCTTGGTTCTGGTTCGTCGGGCGACCACATGGGGAGCTGTGGTGGAATTGCCGCCTAAACCAAAGGGATTTCCGTGCGTAAATGCACAGGTCGACAAGTCTCGATTCCCTGGCGGATGCTTTGATGTGGACGCGCCGCTGCTGGAAGGACAGCTTGAGGATACTCTTACCAAAGTCGCATCGGCGACACGACCATATGCGAAAGTCTTATGGGGAGACTTGAGTGAGATCAACGACGAGCTAACATTTTTGCAATAAACCAATGAAATGGAGCATATCATGCGTGGATTTGTTGATGACATCGAGGAACTGACCGAAGGAAACACGGATTTTCGCCGTGTTCTTTATACGGCAAGAAATATGCAGCTCGTGCTGATGGCGCTTCAGCCCGGCGAGGAGATCGGCGAAGAGGTTCACGACGACGGCGATCAGTTCTTCCGTGTCGAGGACGGCGAAGGCGAAATCCTGATCGACGGCAATGTGAGCAGGATCAGGGCCGATATGGCCATGATCGTACCGGCCGGTGCGCGGCATAACGTCAAAAACACCGGGAATGAGCCGCTGAAGCTTTATACGATCTACAGCCCTCCCGAGCACGTCGACGGTGTCGTTCATCCAACCAAGGCTGAAGCCGACGCCGCGCATGAACACTTCGACGGCAAGACCACCGAATAACGCCGTTGCGCAAGCAGTGACTTGCGGCGACAACATCCATGAACGGTGTTCCTGCTTGCCCTCCCGCACCGAACCGCGAGAGGGCAGCTCTTTACTAGGAGATGACGTGAAGACCCCGATGCGCACCGGCCTTCCTGCCGCACGGCTGGGATTGCCCTTCAGAATCTGACATTCGTCATCGGTGCCGTAGTGGTGCGGGTCATCGGTGGTCTGTTCTTCGAACTGCCGTTGACCCTGCTCACCGTTCGCGATGGAGAAGCGCCGGTGCATTCAGGACGGCATCTATTGAATCGCGCAAATGGGGCGGCGAGTTGTTCCGGTGCAACCTGGGAACGGTCGAAAGAGGCCCTATGAGAATTTGAGGCCGAGTCTCTTCCGTCTGGCAGGAGCCGCTGGCGGTTCTTCGACGGGCTTTGGCTTGCGTCCTAATCCCATCGATTTTGCCAGTGCGGAACGCGCTGCGGCGTAGTTTGGCGCGACCAGCGGATAGTCTGCCGGCAGGCCCCATTTCACACGATATTCGTCCGGGGTGAGGCCATGGTGGGTCGACAAGTGGCGCTTCAGGGATTTGAACTGTTTTCCGTCCTCGAGACAGACGATGTAGTCCGGCGTCACCGACTTCTTGATTGGGACTGCGGGCTTTTTGGATTCTGATACGACTTCCGTGGGGACATCGGTCTGCTGCAGCAGGCTCGTATACACCCTGGAGATCAAGCCGGGCAATTCGGCGACAGGTACAGGATTGTTCGACACTTAGGCCGAAACGACATCTGCGGTCAGCTCGATTAGCCTGTCAGATCCATCGATGGGGGTTTCGCTCACGTTTAATGCCTCTTTTCACCAACACGATTGCTGCATGGCCACTTAATGGATTGCAGCTTTGCAACACAATAATTGAATATGGTCCTGCCTTACGGGCCGGCAGTTGGCAGAGCCGAAGTTTCGGCAGGCCTTCGTCGAGAGGAACCCCGGCCGTGATGCGAAGGAAGGCGTTCATGTTCGCAGCATTCGCACGCTGGGTCGATGATCGTCGCGCGCTACGCCGCCGCTGGCAAGATGACGCGTGCCGCCTTCTCGTTGCCGAAGAACTTGGCGCCTATTACGAGGCGCAGCGCCGTGCGACCCGGGCCCGAGTACGTGGCGAGAAAGCTGAATTTTATCACTGGGCCAAGGTCGCGGCCGAAGTGGCCCGGATTTCGCCCCAGGTTGAGATGAATATCGTAACGCTGCGCGAGATCGTGTCCGAGCAAAAGCGCCGGAGCCGCTGAAGGTCCCGTGCCGCTTGCGCGCGGCGGCCGGCAAGGGAAGCTTCGCCGCTGCAGTCCCGACCCTGCTGACCCCCTCTGAAATGCCGGGTTGACCGTTGCGCCCTTGCCCGCCTTGCTCTTCGCGGCCTCCGGTATCTGCCCCCGAAAGGATCGGGAGCGGGAATCGGGTAAAAGGAGCAAGGGCAGTGCAGGCGCGAAGAATGGAAAAAGCAGATCTGGAAGATTTGAGAGAGAAAGTGCCCTGCAGCGCGGTGCTGGAGCAGGAGGGATTTGCGCTCGATCTCAAGGAAAGCACACGCAGGGCGATGAAGTATCGTCGCGGCGCTGAGATCATCATTGTCATTCATGACGGTAAAGGCTGGTTCGACCCGCTCGGCGACGACAAGGGTGACGTGTTCAATTTGGTCGAACATCTGCAGGGAGTGCGCTTCGCCGAAGCTATGCACGAGGTTGCCGCCCTTGTCGGCATCGTGCCCGCGCAACCCATCTGGAAGCGGGAATCCCGTAATCAGGAGCCGGATATCTCCATTGCCGAACGTTGGAAGACCCGGCGAAAGCCATGGAAGGGCTCGGCCACCTGGCGTTATCTCGCCGGGGATCGCGGTCTACCCGAGCGGATCATCCGTATCGCCAACTCCACCAATATGCTGCGGGAGGGTCCGCATGGCAGCATGTGGGCGGCGCATACCAATATCGACGGGGCCGTGACCGGCTGGGAGGAGCGCGGACCCGATTGGCGCGGCTTTGCATCCGGTGGCGCGAAGGTCCTGTTCCGTCTCGGTCGCCCGGATGCTCTTCGTCTTTGCGTGACCGAGGCGGCGACCGATGCCAATGCCCAAGGCGCCGTGTTTGCTGAACGGCTGCGAGACCTTGCCGAGGAGACTGGCTGCGACTGGCTGCGGCTGATCCCGCCGGCCGACGATTGGAACGATGCCCTGCGCGAGCAGGTGAGGAAAGGATAATAAAGAGCGGAGAAAGAGACCCGCATGCCGCATGCCCGCCGGTCGCCTCAAGGGTGAAGCTTCGCCCGGCTAAAGCCGGCCCCTGACCCGCCCGGGCGGAGAGGCGGCGTGCCCGAAGGTGTGTTCAACACCCAAGGGAAGGGCAAGACAATGGAAATGGCGGAGCGGCTGGGTGCGATCCTGCGCGCCCTCCAGATCACCGAGATCGAATATTCGCTCAGTGGCGGCGGCGATTCCGGTGAAACGACGCTTGAACGCGTCACCTATAGGGACGATCCGCTGGCGCATGATCTGCCGGATGTCCCGATCTTTATCGGCGATCGCGGCGAGATCCGGCACTTGCCTGAACTGCTTGAAAACATCGTCGCCGATGCGCCAGAAGGCGACTGGGTCAATAATGAGGGCGGATATGGCACCGTCTATGTCCGTCCTTTCGAGGACGAGGAAGAGCTGATCATCGAATGCGATATGTCCTATCGCGAAGACGGTGATTATGGCGATGACGATGGTGACGACCAATTCGTCGATGATGACCTGGTCGACGACGACGACGATGACGATGGTCCGCTTGCCGTAGCGGTTCAGGTTCTGGTCGGGGAGGTTGCGCCATGAGCAGCCGATCCTGGTCCCACCTCAAGACTATCGCCGATGGCCGTCTCGTCGGCCCGATCACGACGTCGCCTTCAACGCACGGATCACCGCCGCGACCGTCTTGGAATCAGCACCACGGCCAACCCGCATGGCGACGCCGTCGATCTCGAGCTCGATCACGCCGGCGTCACGAGCGGCTTTCCGCTTTCGTGGCGGCAGCTTCGCCGCCGGTTCCGGCATCGGAGCCGCCACCACTGCCGGCACGAACAACGATTCCGGCATCGCCGCCCTCTCGGCCGCCGGCTGGCGAGCGGCCCGACGCCAGGTGAACAGTTGCTGCGGGGACAAAGCGTACTGCTGACAATCGCCTACGGACTCGTCGTCCTCCTGGCTCTTGCTGCGCCGACGATGATCGTACCGCTCGCCTTCGACGCCGGCAGCGTTACGACCGGAATACTTTCCGCCCCCATTATCATCGCTCTCGCGTTGGGGCTGAGCGGCGTTCTTGCCGATCGCTCATCAGTATCGGACGGATTTGGGCTTCTCGGACTTGCATCCATCGGCCCCGTCATTATCGTGCTATTGCTCTGGACGTTCGTGTCGTGACGGAAACTTGGCTTGAAGAACTCCAGTCGACCATTTGGAGCGTGGCGATCGCCATCGTCCCACTGATCGTGCTCTTCCTCTTGTTTCAGATATTCCTGCTGAGGTTGCCACGCCAGCAGGTGGCCGACGTCCTGAAAGGGACGGCAATTGCAGCATTTGGCCTATTCCTGTTCCTTCTTGGCATGGGCATAGGCTTCCTGCCCTTCGGTCTGGCAGTAGGTGAAGCCCTCGGCAGACTGAACGCGACATGGCTGTTCGTACTCATCGGCCTCGTGCTGGGTTTTCTGACCACCTGGGGTGAACCTGCGGTACGCATCCTGGCTGGCGAGGTAGAGGAGGCGTCGAGTGGCTCCATTCGCGGCTCGCTGGTACTTTATGCCGTTTGTGCCGGCGTCGCGCTGTGGACCGGGATCGGCATGTTGAGGATCGCCTATGGTATCCCGCTGCTTTATCTTCTGATTCCGGGTTATCTTCTGGTGAGCGGCCTGATGTGGTTTAGCGACAAGGATTTCGTCATGATCGCCGTCGATAGCGGCGGTGTTGCGACAGGACCCTTGGCTAACAGCTTTCTTCTCGCGCTAGCTCTCGGCGCCTCCACAGCGTTGGGAGGTCTGGAGCCAGTTGTGCAGGGCTTCGGCTTCGTCGCCCTCATCGCCCTCGCGCCGATCACATCTGTCATGTTGTTGGGATTTCTTATCCGGATGAGCCGTACACGGGAGCAGGAGAAATGAAGGACCCTTGCCTGATCGTCAGTATCGTTCGCAAAGGCTGGGGCGACACAGTTCTCAAAGCCTCTATGGAGGCCGGCGCACATGGCGGCACCATTCTGCTCGCGCGTGGAATCGGACGCAACGAACAAATGCGTGTATTCGGAATCCAGATCGAACCAGAAAAAGAGATCGTTTTCACCGTTGTTCCGGCGGATATGAAGTCAGTGATCCTTCAGAAGATCGTGGAAGCCGCTGAACTGACGGCACCTGGCCACGGACTGGCCTTCGTCGTTCCGGTCTCAGAAGTCGCAGGCATAGTCCATCTCGTAGAGGACCCTACATCGCAACGCTCATAATGGTTGCCAGAACGCATTTTTTGTTCGCTGGCGGTGACTTTGCGAGCCGTACCTTCGTTTGGGCCCTCGAAGACAAGCATGAGCGGTATTGGAGGCCCGCCTCTTGACGTCTTGTCCACCTTCGCCTGATCGAGCGTCAGTGGCTACATGGAGAGAGAGCCGCTTTTCGCGACAAGTGACTACCGCAAGAACGGTCGAAAGAATGAAGTCACCGAAAGGGTAGTGGCGGCATGTCACCTTCCACCGTGCGCCAAACCCAAGCGTCAACCTCTGGCCTCGAGGCAATGAGCTCACCAAGCGCCTCTTCATAGACCTTGTCCGCTGACGGAGGAACGACATACATGGCAAGCGGCACAGGATGACGTTGCAGCCATGCCGCCGCGAAAGGCAAGTCTATAGGAAGATTGTAGCGCAGACCCTTGACGCTCCGTAGCTTTACCTTCGCCAAGACGTCTACCAATTTCTTCTCATAGAGCGATTCGTAGGGGACCCAATTCTCCGCGACCACCATCAATGCCAATTCCTCAGCGCTTGCCAGTCCCGCCGACGAAAGACCAAAGGTGGCGATTATCATGAGGTGCGACGCATCATCAGCGGCCCAGAGAGCTAGCTCATTTTCATATCGGACCTGCAGGCGGCGATGCAGACTATCGTCCAGCATAAAGGGGAAGCCCGGCATGTGCTTGATGATCAGGCGATGACCGCTGCGAGCCGGGATAATTTCCTTGACCTCACCGACCAGGATCATCAAGCGTCGGGGCCCTCTCGTGGATGCAACACTCGGAGCCAGTTCAGCAGCACGCCGCTGTTCGATCGCTGCCTTGTCCGTGGCGCGAAACGACTCTGGAACAAACATGACGTCAGCTAGCGTACCGCCCTTCACAACCATTTGTCGCGCGGCTTCGATGAGGTGCCACCGAATGTTCCACCAGTGACGTTTGCCTTGCCATCGAGAGGTCCATTCCGTCAGCTCAGCCTGATGCCATAGGTAGTGCAGCAAACTTCGTAGGGATAATTTCTTAGGGTCGCCGCTGACGTCTTCAGTGCCTCCAGAACTGCTTACCGGTGTTGGGCGCGAGCCTGTTTTTGTGAGAGTGAAACTGACCTTGAGTGCCGAAATGCCGGTCTCCGGATCCACCTGAATGGCGCTGGCCATCAGCACACCGAGGCCCGAGAGTTCGTCAGGCGCTTCATAGGATGGGCATTGAGGGTCATGCCCGCTCCCGGACAGCGGCATTCGTTTGACAACGTACTGAGTGCCGACGCGCGCAATATACATCGCCAAGCCGGGCTCCCGACAAAGGCAGAGAGGTCGAATGCGTAAATCATACGCATTCGCCAAAATACTCTGCAGGCCTGAATCCGTTTCGTTGATAACCTGGCCAGCAAGTCTGAAACGTCGCATTACCTCGACACACTCCGAAGGCCGCCGCGTCCCCATCTCGATTGATTCACGGTTTTCGGGTCGGCGCAACCCTCTGGAATCCGCACCAACAAACGTGCTGACAGTCGCTACACCGGCCTGGTAGGCACCTATGACATGGGCAAGCTGAAGCCTGCGTCGTAGCAGATTTCACGAATTGCGCGACACAAGAGGCTCGCCGTGCCGCAAGGAATCGAAACCTGGGTTGTCCCTTTCATTGCTCAGCATTGAATCTATCAGGAAGCCCGCACTGTCACGTTCAGTGATCGAAGCGCATCAATCAGGTAAGGATTTCGGACAAGACTTTTCGCGGAGGTCGAAACCAATTTGGTAGGGACGGCCCGATCATAGACGGCAACACACTCCGCCGAAGTCAGCCTCGATGCGTAGAGGATGCCGTCGATCGCAAAACGATGATAGAGCGCGTGGCTCAACCGCTTCCCTGTTGCATGGCTCTTAGCGCGCGCCGCATTGGTGGACACGCCCAGTCTGAGCAGACCCGTGGTCCGAAGGTCGAGCACCGTCAACGGACCTGTCGTCGACACTTCGGAAAAGGCCCAATCGTCCACCTCCGTGAAGTCGAGGATACGCTTTGCTCGCCCCTCAAACCGATCCCGGATGATCGTCTCGGCAATTGCCGTAGCGATGTCGCGTGCGATGTAGAGAACCTTGAACGAGTTGTCCGGAGCGGAAAACCGCGTCTGCCCAAAGCCCATGCCGAGAGGCATGCCGGCATGGACCTTGGGCATAACGCGCAAATAGGCCAAGGGGCGGAACGGAATGGCCAGTTCCGCGACGACTTTCGGATCCAGCTTCACGGTCAGCCGAAATCGCGTTCGGCCGCTTCGACGACCTGAGAGACGTGTCCCTTCTTGAGGCGTTCCAGAGGAGCTCCTCCGATGCTCGGCTTGGACTGAACGAGCCATTGCCAGGCCGCCCGTGGATTGCCGATCACACGCACGATTTCGGACATACCCTCAATCGGTCGGCCATCGACGAACTGTGCGAGAGGGAAAACATGCTTGCGTTCCCCCCGTAGAAGGCCGATTACCGCCCCGCGCTTCTGCCATTCGTGAAGCGTAGACCGTCGTGTGCCGAACTTGCGCTCGATCTCACTCGGTCCAGCGACCGGGCCAGCCCAGTCTTCGAGGCGAACCGGCGCCGCGATCGCCTCGAGCCGCCGACGACCCTCGGACTCATCCAGCAGATCACCCAGACCTTCACCTTGGCTGATCTCGACGATTTTGTCGGCTTCGACCCTGATAAGCTCGTCAGGATGCTCACCGCCAAGGTCAGCAACAACCGATTCCATGGTCTTCCCGAGCACTTTCTCATAGGCCAGGATACGCCGTTGCTGTTCCTCGGACAGCCCCACAGTGGCAGCTGCAACTGCGGCAACGACCTTGCTCTTGCCCTTCAATGCTGCCTTGGGAACGCCCGGATTGTGACGCGCGAGCACATCGAGAATGTCGGCAACCGCCGCGCGGCTTACATTGAGCTGCATGTCAGTTCCGGGTTTGCGAGCTGTTGCGACCATCATCGCCTCCAACGTTTCAAGGCATAGATAGTGCAGAACGTCCGGATTGTCCAGATTGTGCGACGACTTTTGATCACAACCGCGCGATATTGACGAGTTTGGACTGCACTCGGTGGCACACAATTCAGATCGGTAACGAAAGCTGGGCCTCAAGCGTATCAGATTCCGATACCGGGGATGAAAGTGTGATCCCCAACAAGCGGATGCCTTTCGATGCCGGAAACGTCGCTTCCAGGAGGCTGACCGCAAGCTCGCGCAGCTTGCCTTCGCACCGGATGGATCCGTGAATGGTTCGGCTCCGGGTGATAATCTGGAAGTCCGCATATTTCACCTTCACGGTCACCGTCTTGCCGGAGAAGCCGCGGTCCTCGCAATGACGCCAGACCTTAGCGACCAGGGGCGCCAACTCCGCCTTGGCCACTTCGAGCTCGAAGATGTCGGACGTAAACGTGTCTTCGGCGCCGATAGATTTGCGCGGCCGGTCCGGCTGCACGGGACGATCATCACTCCCCCGCGCGATCCGGTAGTACCACCCGCCCGCCTTGCCAAAATGTTCCTGCAGGAACGCCAACGGCTTCTCACGTAGGTCGGCGCCCGTTTCGATCCCAAGGTTCTCCATCTTCGCGGCTGTCGCCGGTCCAATGCCGTGGAACTTCTTCACCGGCAATGTCGCCACGAAACCCGGTCCCATAGCGGGGGTGATGACGGCCTGGCCGTTGGGCTTGTTGAGATCGCTCGCCATTTTTGCCAAAAACTTGCAGTAGGAAATCCCGGCCGATGCGTTGAGCCCGGTCACCTCTTTGATCCGAGCACGGATCAGGGTCGCGATCTCGGTGGCGATGCCGATGTTCTGCTTGTTCTCGGTGACGTCGAGATAGGCCTCGTCGAGCGAGAGTGGTTCGATGAGATCGGTATGCTCGGCGAAGATCTCGCGAATCTGCGCCGAAACTGCCCGATAGACGTCGAAGCGGGGTTTGACGAAGATCAGCTCGGGGCAGCGGCGTTTCGCGGTCACCGAAGGCAAAGCTGATCGCACGCCGAAGGCGCGCGCTTCGTAACTTGCCGCCGCGACGACGCCACGGGCGGCCGACCCGCCGACGGCTACCGGTTTGCCGCGCAGCTCGGGATTGTCGCGCTGCTCGACCGCGGCATAATAAGCATCCATGTCGCAATGTATTATTTTGCGGACGGGTTTCTCACCTTGCTTTTCGCCGGTGTCAAACGGTGCGGCGCCGACCAATTCCTCTGTCATCGGCGCCTCCTTCCTGCGCAAGCTCGGTGACGCCATCTCCATCTAACGCCACATGCCGCGCATGCGCGCCCCGACATCCAAGCGAACCTGTCGCGGACCGCTGTCGCCTGCGGCTCCAGGTGCAACCACCGGCCAGGTCCGGCACTCGAACAGTTTCAGCAGACTAGCCGGAATGAACCGCGTCCGCGAGGCATAGACATGCCGATCGCCGGTCGAGGACTGGCCGTGGGTGAAAAAGCGCTGCGGCACGACGAGATTGAGACTGTCCTTTGCGCGAGTCATTGCGACATAGAGCAGGCGTCGCTCCTCCTCGATCTCATCTGTCGTGCCGACGCCGAGGTCGGAAGGAATGCAGCCATCGACGGTGTTGAGCACGAAGACCGAGTGCCATTCCTGGCCTTTGGCGGAATGGATCGTCGAGAGGATCAGATAGTCCTCGTCGAGCAGGGGCACACCAGCCTGACCTGACGTCGCGTCCGGAGGATCGAGCGCGAGTTCGGTAAGAAAGCGCTCGCGGGTCGGATAGCCGGCAGCGATGTCTTCGAGCTGCAGCAGGTCGGCCCGCCTCATCTCGAAGTCCTCATGGATGCGTTCGAGATGCGGTTCGTACCAGGACCGGGCCTGCCCGATCTCTGCCGGCCATCCTGACGAACCGGAGCGTAGGCCGGCGATCAGCTCGACGAAGCCTGACCATTCAGCCTGGGCGCGGGCAGGGCAGGGCAGATTGTCGAGCGTATCGATCGGGTCGGCGCTGTCTGCCACGGCATCGAGCGCGGCTTGCGCCGTAGCTGGCCCGACGCCGGGCAGGAGCTGCAGCACGCGGAAACCCGAGACCCGATCGCGCAGGTTCTGCGCGAAACGCAAGGCCGCCAGCATGTCCTTGACATGGGCGCTGTCGAGGAATTTGAGGCCGCCGAATTTCTTGAACGGAATGTTGCGACGCGTCAGTTCGATCTCAAGCGGCCCGCTGTGATGGCTTGCCCGAAACAGAACCGCCTGATCCTTAAGGCGCATCCCGCTCTCTCGGTTTTCCAATACCTCGTTCGCCACGAATTTCGCCTGGTCGGCCTCATCGCGCACCGTGACCAACCGCGGCCGCTCGTTCGAGGGCCGATCGGTCCAAAGGTTCTTGGTGAACCGCTCCCGCGCCAAGCCAATCACCCCGTTCGCGGCGGCGAGGATCGGCTGGGTCGAACGGTAATTGCGGTCGAGCGTGATCACGTCGGCCGCCGGCGAGAACTCCCCCGGGAAGTCGAGGATGTTGCGCACCGTCGCCGCCCGAAAAGAATAGATCGCTTGCGCGTCGTCGCCGACGACGGTCAGACCACGCCCGGCCGGCTTCAACCCTGTGAGAATAGTCGCCTGCAGGCGGTTCGTGTCCTGGTATTCGTCGACCAGAACGTGATCCCATTTGCCGCCGATCTCGTCGGCCAGCGTGGCGTCTCCCATCGTCTGCGCCCAGTAGAGCAGCAGGTCATCATAATCGAGGACGTTCTGGACCTGCTTGGCCTCTACATAGCCGGCGAAAAGTTCGCGCAGCTCCTTCTCCCAGCCGGCGCACCAAGGAAAGCTGGCGCGCAGTATCTCGTCGAGCGGCGCCTCGGCGTTGACGACGCGCGAATAGATGGAGAGGCACGTCCCCTTGGCGGGGAACCGGCTTTCCATCTTCGAGAAGCCGAGATCGTGCCGGACGAGGTTCATGAGGTCCGCGGAATCCTCGCGGTCGTGGATGGTGAATTGCGGATCGAGCCCGAGCTCGACGGCATATTCGCGCAACAGCCGGGCGCCGATACCATGGAACGTGCCGGACCACGCAAGCCCGTCAGTCAGGATTCCTGCCTTGTCGCCGAGAACCTTGGCGCAGATACGCTCGACGCGCTTGCCCATCTCGGCGGCGGCACGTCGTGAGAACGTCATCAGCAGGATGCGCCGAGGGTCGGCTCCGGAGATAATGAGCTGCGCCACGCGATGCGCCAGCGTGTTGGTCTTGCCCGATCCCGCCCCGGCGATGATCAGCAGCGGCCCGCCAACGCTGCCGTCGGGCAGGCCCATGCCGTGCACGACGGCGGCGCGCTGTCCGTCATTCAATTTTTCCAGATACGCCGCATCCATGCCGCCCCGCTCCTATGCACCTGACTCGCAACGACAATCGGCCAATACTGCGCCGTTGCTTTCCCCAAGGTCCCCGCTCGCTTCCGAAAGACTCTCGCCGGAGTCCGATTGACTCATTTTCCGAAAGAGAACAAATAATGAACATAACAGCCCATTGGCGCGTTGCAAAGCCCTCAGGAGACCCGGATTTTGGCCGATCGCGCGGCAAAACCTCATATCGCCCAGCTTCGAGAACGCATCGCGCGGCTCGAGGGTGGCTCTGCACGCCGTCGCGAGGTCCTGCCTTTCGGCGTCCCCGAGATCGACCGGGTATTGCCGGGAGGTGGGCTGGCGCTCGGAGCGCTGCATGAGGTTGCCGGCGGCGCCAACGGGGCCGTCGATGGGGCCGCCGCCGCCCTTTGGGCCGCCGGCGTCGCCGCCAGAATGCGCGGTCGCGTCCTATGGTGCGTCACCCGGCAAGATATGTTCGCGCCCTCGCTTGCCCAGGCCGGCTTGCCGCCGGGCCGGGTAATCTATGTCGAGGCCGGCGACGAGGCGGCCGTTCTCGCCTGCTTCGAGGAAGGTCTTCGTCATGGCGGCCTCGGCGCTGTCGTCGCCGAATTGGCGCGCCTGCCGATGACCGCCTCACGCCGCCTGCAACTTGCGGCCGAAGCCTCTGGCACGCTCGGCATCGCTATTCGCCGGTGGCGCCGGCAAACCGAGGCCACCGATTTTGGACAACCGACGGCCGCGGTCAGCCGCTGGCGCGTCTCCACTCTTCCTTCCCGACCGCTTCCGGTCCCCGGCGTCGGCCGCCCCCGCTGGCGGCTCGAACTGCTGCGCGTCAGGGCAGGGGAGAGCGCCGACTTTGAAGTGGAATCCTGTGATGACAAGGGTCGTCTCGCTCTTTCTGCCGACCTGGCCGACCGATCGGCTTCGCCGCAAGCTCGGCGCTTCGGCGCCGCCGGCTGATGTGCCTATCGTCATGTTCGGCCGGCACGGCCGCCGCCGCGAGGTCCTCGCTCTCGATGAGGCAGCGCGTCAGGCCGGCCTGCGCATCGGCATGCCCGCGAGCAAAGCCCAGGTCCTCGTTCCCGGTCTCGTCAACATCGAGCTCGAGCCAGCCGAAGATGCCGCGGCGCTCGACCGCCTGGCGCTGTGGGCACTGCGCTACGCACCGATCGTCTCGCCCGATCCGCCGGATGGCCTCATCATCGACACCAGCGGCGCCGACCATTTGCATGGCGGCGAGGAGGCAATGCTCGCCAACCTTGTTTCGCGCATGAGGGGCTCGGGCGTTGCCGCACGCGCCGCAGTGGCGGATAGCTGGGGCGCCGCACACGCCGCTGCCCGTTTCCTGGCGCGGCCGATTGCCGTCATCCCGGCCGGGCAGGCTGCGACCGCCATGCGGGATCTCCCAATCCGGGCGCTGCACCTGCCAGCACACATCATCGAAGGGCTTCACGTTCTGGGCTTCGAGCGGATCGGCGACATTGAGGACACGCCGAAGGCGCCCCTCACACACCGGTTCGGTCCCGAGCTCATGCGCCGCCTGGACCAGGCCATGGGCCGCGCGCCCGAGCCCTTCGAGCCCGTTCGTCCCCCCGAGCTGGTCGAGGTCCGTCGCGCCTTCGGCGAGCCGATCGGCGCCGCCGACACGATCACGAAATATACCGGCAGGCTGGTCGACCAGCTCTGTGCCGGTCTGGAGAAAAGAGGGCTCGGCGCGCGCCGGCTCGATCTTCTGTTCCATCGCGTCGACAACCGCATCGAGGCGATCCGCGTCGGCACGGCCACTCCGGTGCGCGAAGCGCGCCGCCTGACGCGGCTTCTCACCGATCGCATCGAGAAGATCGATCCCGGCTTCGGTATCGAGCTCATGACGCTGACGGCGACGTTGGTCGAGCCCATCCGCGACCGCCAGGCGATCTCATCGCTGGTCGAGCCGGAAGAGCCGGACATCTCCGACCTCATCGACGTCATCGCCAATCGTCTCGGGCCAAGCCGCCTCTATCGTTTCGCTCCGGTCGAGAGCGACGTGCCGGAACGTTCGGTCAAGCGCGTGGCCCCGACCTCCCCGGACGACGGAGCGAGCTGGCGCGGCGACTGGCCGCGGCCGTCGCGACTACTAACGCCGCCCGAACCGATCGACACCATGGCGCTGTTGCCCGATCATCCCCCGGCCTGGTTTACCTGGCGCGGCATCCGCCGCCGCGTCGCCCACGCCGACGGGCCGGAGCGCATATTCGGCGAGTGGTGGCGGCGCGAAGCCGAGACGAATGCGGTGCGGGATTATTTCCGGGTCGAGGACGAGGGCGGCGAGCGGTTCTGGATCTATCGCGCCGGCGACGGCGAGGATCCGGCGACCGGGTCGCATCGCTGGTTCATCCACGGGATCTTCGGATGAACGCGCGCTATGCCGAGCTGCAGGTCACCTCGCATTTCTCATTTCTGAGAGGCGCGAGTTCCTGTGACGAATTGTTCGCGCAAGCCGCGCTGCTCGGCATCGAGGCCCTCGCCATCGTCGACCGCAACAGCTTGGCGGGCGTCGTGCGCGCGCATGAAGCGGCCAAGGCCACCGGCATTCGCCTCATCGTCGGCTGTCGCCTCGATCTGGCAGATGGCATATCACTGCTCGTCTACCCAAAGGATCGTCCGGCCTATGGCCGCCTCTGCCGCTTGCTGTCGCTCGGCAAGTCGCGCGGCGGCAAGGGTCTCTGCCATCTGGAATGGGCCGATGTCGTTGCCTATGGCGAGGGTTTGATCGCCGTCCTGGTGCCCGACGTCGCCGATGATGTGTGCGCGCTGCAATTACGCCGGCTACGCGAGGCCTTCGGCAGGGACGCCCATGTCGCGCTGACCCTGCGGCGACGCCCCAATGACCAGCTCCGCATCCATGAACTCGCCAACATGGCGACGCAGATGCGGGTCGCGACCGTGGTCACGAACGATGTCCTGTTCCATCACCCGGAGCGTCGGGTGCTGCAGGATGTAGTCACCTGCATCCGACACAACATCACCATCGACGATGCCGGCTTCCAGCGCGAGCGGCATGCCGACCGGCATTTGAAGACGCCAGAGGAAATGGCCAGGCTATTCAGCCGCTACCCGGAGGCATTGTCGCGGACGGTGGCGATCGCCGAGCAGTGCCGCTTCTCGTTGGACGAGCTCGCCTATCAATACCCAGAAGAAAAGACGATGCCGGGCCTGACCGCCCAGCAGGCCCTCGAAAAGCTGACCTGGGAGGGGGCCGCCCGTCGCTACCCCGAAGGTCTCCCCGACAAGGTGGTCGGTTTGCTCAAGCACGAGCTCGGTCTGATCGAGACGCTGGGTTATGCGCCGTATTTCCTGACGGTCAATTCGATCGTGCAGTTTGCCCGGTCGCAGGACATTCTTTGCCAGGGCAGGGGATCCGCAGCTAACTCGGCGGTATGTTACGTCCTGGGCATTACCAGCATCGACCCCGACACAAATAATCTCTTGTTCGAGCGCTTCGTCTCCCAGGAGCGCAAGGAGCCGCCCGACATCGACGTCGACTTCGAGCACGAGCGGCGCGAGATCGTCATGCAGTGGGTCTATGAGACCTACGGCCGCGATCACGCCGCGCTCTGCTCGACTGTGGTGCGCTACCACAGCCGCGGCGCCGTTCGCGATGTCGGCAAGGCGCTCGGCCTGCCGGAAGATGTCACCAAGCTCCTTTCCTCACAGGTCTGGGGACACGGTGAGGGGATCGACGAGACGCGTGCCCGCGAGCTCAACCTCAATCTTGCCGACCGGCGACTGACCCTGACCCTCGAGCTGGCGCAACAGCTCGAAGGCACGCCCCGACACCTTTCCCAGCATCCAGGCGGGTTCGTCCTGACCCACGACCGGCTCGACGAACTCGTGCCGATCGAGCCGGCCCGGATGGCGGATCGCCAAGTTATTGAATGGGACAAAGACGATATCGACATCCTCAAATTCATGAAGGTCGACGTGTTAGCGCTCGGGATGTTGACCTGCATGAAGCGCAGCTTCGATCTCTTGGCCGAGCACAAGGGCATTACCCTCGATCTTGCCACCATCCCGGCCGAGGACCCGGCGACCTACGCCATGATCCGCAAGGCCGACACCGTCGGGGTCTTTCAGATCGAAAGCCGCGCGCAGATGAGCATGTTACCGAGGATCAAGCCCAGGACATTCTATGACCTTGTGGTCGAGGTTGCCATCGTCCGGCCGGGCCCGATCCAGGGCGACATGGTTCATCCCTATCTGCGCCGGCGCGAAGGCAAGGAGCCGATCGACTTCCCCACACCCGAACTGGAGCGGGTATTGGGCAAGACCTTAGGCGTCCCTTTATTTCAGGAACAGGCGATGCAGCTCTGCATGGTCTGCGCGGGCTTCTCCGCCGGCGAGGCGGACCAGCTCCGCCGCGCCATGGCTACTTTTAAGCACACGGGCGGAGTCAGCAAGTTCAAGGAAAAGCTGATCAGCGGCATGATCGCCAACGGTTATACGCCGGATTTCGCCGCCAACACGTTCAAGCAGCTCGAAGGCTTTGGCAGCTATGGCTTTCCAGAATCCCACGCCGCCAGCTTCGCTTTGGTGGCTTACGCCTCGAGTTGGATGAAATGCCACCACCCCGATGTGTTCTGTGCCGCGATCCTCAATTCGCAACCCATGGGATTTTATCTGCCGGCGCAGCTCGTGCGGGACGCGCGCATGCACGGTGTCGAGATCCGTCCGGTTTGTGTGCAGGCCAGCCGCTGGGATTGCACCCTCGAACCAACAGAAAGGGAAGGGCGGTTTGCCGTGCGCCTCGGCATGAGGCTGGTGAAAGGCTTGGCAAATGACGATGCCGCCGCGATTATCGCCGCGCGTGCGGACCAGCCATTCTCCTCGGTCGATGATCTCTGGCACCGCGCCGGCGTGCCGGCAGCTTCGCTCGTGCAACTCGCCGAGGCCGACGCATTCCTTCCGGCATTCGGCCTGGCACGGCGTGAGGCCCTTTGGGCCATCAAGGGCTTGCATGACGAGCCGCTGCCGCTGTTCGCAGCGGCAGCGGAACGCGAACGGCGCATCATCATCGAACGTCACGAGCCTGCCGTCGCGCTGCGCCCGATGGTCGCCGGGCGAGAAGTGGTCGAAGATTATGGTCACGTCGGTCTGACCCTCAGGCAACATCCGCTGAGCTTCCTGCGCGCTGGTCTCAGCAAACGCCGCATCGTCACCTGCGCCGAGGCCATGGCGGCGCGCGATGGCCGCTGGCTCGAAGCCGCCGGCCTGGTCCTTGTGCGTCAACGGCCGGGCTCAGCCAAAGGCGTGATGTTTATCACCATGGAAGATGAGACCAGCGCCGCCAACATCGTGGTGTGGGTGAAGGTGTTCGAGAAATTCCGCAGCACCTTGCTGTCGGCCTCCATGCTCGCCGTGCGCGGCCGCATCCAGCGCGAGGGCGACGTCGTTCACCTGGTTGCCAACTCCGTCACCGACCTCTCGGCCGAGCTCGCCAGCGTCGGCAACCGGGACGTACCGTTTCCACTTCCCCATGGGCCTGGTGATGAAGCCCATCACGGCGGGCCGGGACTGGATCCGCGCAGCCTGCCCAAAGGGTTCCGTCCCCGTGATATGGTCGATCCCACCCTCAAGGTCGAGCCGATCCATATAAGGACCCGGGATTTCAGATGACGGCTCGCGCGGAATTGACAAGAAGCGTTTCCGGATGGTCTCTATGTGCTTTCATTGAACATACGTTGAGTTTGCCGCATCGACGCGCTATATAGGATGCGACAAAGGACGAAACCCATGCCCAGAGCCGCCGCCGAAAACACCAGCCGCTTCCCCATGCAAATCCCGCCCGCCGACAAGGCTCGGCTGATGCGGGCCGCCGCGCTTGAGCGCACGAGCCTCAAGGAGTTCGTGCTGCGCAATGCGCTCCAGGCCGCCGAAATCGTGATCGAGCGGGCGGAGCGGGTCACTCTCGATGAAGAACAGACACGCTTCATGCTCGATCTGCTCGACCATCCGCCGGCGCCCAATGCGAAGCTGCG
Source organism: Chelativorans sp. AA-79 (assembly GCF_029457495.1). NCBI lineage: Bacteria > Pseudomonadati > Pseudomonadota > Alphaproteobacteria > Hyphomicrobiales > Phyllobacteriaceae > Chelativorans > Chelativorans sp. AA-79. Next base: position 20,386 of record NZ_CP120363.1, on the reverse strand, counting down.
CAAAGCTGCCCGTTCGCTCGCTGCTCGTAAATGACCCTTCCGGATTGGCGCGAGGAGCCGATCGCGAAGGCCCATGATCGCAAGGGGTTCGACTGCGGACAGCCCGAACTCAATGATTTCCTGATGCGCTACGCACGTCAGGCGAGCGAGAGCGGCGCTTCAAAGACCTATGTCGCCGTCGACAGCGGCAACAGGACGACCATTCTCGGGTTCTATACCCTAAGCCCGGCGCAGATCGATTTCGAAGCCGTGCCCGACGTGGCACGCCCAGCTGGTGGCGGCCGCCATGCCATCGGAGGATTTCGGCTTGGACGGCTGGCCGTCGCCACAGCCCATCAAGGTCACGGCCTGGGCGGCGAACTGCTGATTGCTGCGGCACGTCGCTGCATTCGCGCCTCGACGGAGGTCGGCGGCACGCTGCTGTTCATCGATGCGAAGGACGAGCGGGCCGCGGCTTGGTACAGGTCCTACGGCGCCGTCACGATTCCCAAGGCGCCCCTGTCATTGGTGCTGCCCTATTCGGTGTTCATCGCGGTGATGGAACAGGCGGGCAAGCCGATCATCTAGAGAAGCGCCACAAGGGCAAGGGCTCAGCCTGCGCCCTGGCGGACCAACTCAACATCGAGCGAATGCTCCGGCAGCGGTCGCAGCAGTTCGGACTGTGGCTTGGTGAGATAAAGCCAGGCCGCCCAGTCCTCAGGCTTCAGCACGACGACCTGGCGATCATGGTAGGGAGCAATGTCAGGGCCGGGTGAGGTGGTGAGCATGGTGAAGCTCGCTGGATGATTGCCCTCGGCCTCACGCCAAAGCCCGGCGATGCAAAGGAACGGCGCGCCGACGAGGCTAAAGCGGTACTGCGATTTTGGATATTTCGTCCCGACATATTCGAAGAATCCGGAGGCGGGGATGAGAGACCGCAGGCTCTTGGAGAAATCGCGCCCCTCAGACCTGAAATTGAACACCGGCCCTCCTTTCGGCCGGCCAGGCGGAAAGCTGAAATTCATCTGCGCGAGTTCGACGCCGTTGCCGGCCGGACGCATGACGGGCGCCATGTCGTTGATCCGCACCATATCCGATTGCGGCAGGTCGAGCTCGGTCTGCTGGGTCGGAATGCCCAGCTCGAGATCCTGCATCATCTTGCAGTACTCGACCCATTTTACATGCTGCTCGTAGGCGTTGCACATGACCGTCAGCCTACACAGCAGCAGGCGCCTTGCGAGACGGGGTGCGCTTTCCCGCCTTCGCCCGCTTCGGGGCCGTGCCGGCGGACGGCGCCGGCGCGCTGACGCTATCGCCCTTCTTTCGTCCCAGACCGAGTTCTTTGGCGACCTGCCTTCGCTGCGCCGAATAGTTGGGTGCGACCATGGGATAATTCGCCGGCAGATTGAAGCGAGCGCGGTACTCTTCCGGCGTCAGTCCGTGTCCGGCAAGATGCCGTTTCAGCGTCTTGTACGGCTTGCCATCGATCATGCTGACGATGTGATCCTTCGACGCCAGGCTCGTCTTTGCCGACACCGCCGGAATCGGAGCCGGCTCCGCAGGCGTCTCCACCTTGTCGTCCTCGGCCAGCGCGGCCTTGGTCGTGCGGATCAGATCGGCGAGTGCGTCGCTGGGAACCGCATTGTTCGCGACATAGGCGCTCAGCAATTGCACGGTCAACGTGGTGAAATCGGGCTTGTCAGCCTCCGGCATTGGACGGTCCTCGCTAATGGTCGCCATGAATCGACCTTGGGAATGACTTGACCTGCCCGCAGGCAGGTTCCCGAAACTGAAACGAGATAGCCGGAAAAGTCAAAGGCCCGACCCCACACGCGCAATATCGATCAATCAGCGTGCGTGGATTTCAGTCCACTCTGGAATACGACACGCGCCGGCCCAATGGACGGACACGTGTCGCAATGGCCGCCGTGACCGGATCGCTGAGATCTCGCTCAACAATCTCCATCCTGTCATTCGCCGCCACCGAAAACCGCGGTCCACCGGCCTTCTCGATTGCCGTCCTCAGCCGGGCCACGAACGCTTCCGGACCGGCCGGCGTCGAAAATCCGACCGGATGGATGGGACGCGCCAGATCGTCGATATCGATTATGGCGCGATAGGACCCCGACCTTGCATAGTCCACCCAGCGCATCCCCCGGACCTGCTGGACAGGGTAGCTATCTCCGCGCGGCAGGGTGATCGTCCCCTCCCGATAGTCGACCCGCACGCCACACTGCCTGAAGCCATCGGCGGACAGGATCGGCCGTTCGCGATAAGCACGCATCGCTCCGATCAGCGACTTCATTCCCAACCAGGCGACTACGCCGCCGACCAGCCACACCCACCATGGTTGGCTCATATAGGTCGCAACGATGTCGTCCCAGTCAAAGCTCATTGTCATCGGCCGTGAGCGCTTCGATTGATCCTGTGAACATACAGGGAACGCAGATCAATCGCAAAGCCTTTCCGCCTCGTTCCATCAATCTCGTTGGCATCGTGACGGCAACACGACAACGCGTGCGCGGCTCGCCAAGAGGCAGAGGTCGCGGCCGGGAGCCGTGACGGGAGGAGGGCTGGAGGAGAGGCTTCCGGCCGCCCGTCGCGGAGTTCCCACCATGACCGACGAGCGCGCAAGCATCTATGAGCGCATCACCAACCAGATCGTCGCCGCGATCGAGCGCGGTGCCGAGACTTTCCGAATGCCATGGCATCATGACGGTTCCGTCACGACGCGGCCGACCAACATTGCCAGCGGCAGGGGCTATCGTGGCGCCAATATTCTCGTTCTGTGGGCAGCCGCCGAAACGGCAGGCTTCACAAGCGGCATCTGGGGCACATACCGCCAGTGGACTGCACGTGGCGCGCAGGTCCGGCAGGGCGAGCGCGGCACGACCATCATATTCTGGCGGCTGGCTTCAACCGACGAGAACGAGAGCGCAACCGACGGTGACTCTGTGCCGGCGCACGGCCGTCCGCGGATGTTCGGACGCGGCTACACCGTGTTCAATCGCTGCCAGGTTGACGGCTTCGAGGACGAGGAGATCCCTCGCCTCGACGAGGCCGAGCGGATCCGGCATGCCGATGCGTTCTTCAACGCTCTGCGGATCCCGGCCCGGTTCGACGCGGCGTCCGCCTTCTATCGTCCCTCCGACGATCGCATCTTCATGCCGCCCTTCTCGGCATTCGTCGATCCCCTGGCATTCTACGGCGTCCTCTTTCATGAGGCAGGGCATGCCACGGGGGCGAAGCACCGGCTCGACCGAAACCTCGAGAAGCGGTTTTCGACTCGAGCTGCGGCCATGGAAGAAATCGTTGCCGAACTAACGGCCGCTTTCATTCTGGCCGACCTCGGTCTTGCCTTCCAGCCTCGCCCCGACCACGCCGCTTATGTCGCCAGCTGGATCGACGCTCTTCAGAAGGATCCCCGCGCAATCTTCGCCGCCGCCGGTCAAGCCCAGGCGGCCGCGGACTGGATGCGCGCAAGCCAGCCCGACAGTGCGACCGCCCAAATGTTGCACCCGGAGGTGGCATGATGGACACGGCTCCGCACCTTCGCGACTACCGACTGCTCATTCTCGCCTGTTCGGCCAGAAAGCGCCCTGATCCTGGCCGGATCCCGGCTCGTGAGCGCTATGACGGACCGCTCTGGCGTACCTTGCGCGTCACCGATCCGAACGGCGATCTCGCCAAGGTCGGCTTCCTGTCCGCCCGTTTCGGTTTCCGCGGCGACGACACGCCGATCGAGAACTACGACGCCCGACTGACTCGCGAGCTCGCCGACCGCATGATCGCCGGCGGCATGATCACACGCTGGCCCCGGCCGCCATCGCCGAACCGGCCAGACAATTGCGGCATGCACCCGGGCGCCGAGATTGCGTCCTTGTCTCTCATACGCGGCGGAAAGGTGCCGTTCCGCGACGTCGCCCTGGTCGGGGGCGCCCTCTATGTCGAGGTCATGGGCGCGCCTTCGTTACCGGATTCCAGCGCATGGGATGCGTTGCCGAAGACGCCAGGGTTATCCAGATCACCGGGCCGATCGGCATCATGCGTCAGCGCATGGCCACCTGGCTCAAGGAACCGATTCGGGGGAAGCGGCCATGCTGACCCCCTCCTACGATATCGATCGGATACGGCTGCGCGTCCTCAGTCTCGGCGCCGGCGTGCAATCGACCACGCTGGCGCTGATGGCCGCTCACGGCGAGGTGACACCCATGCCCGATCTCGCCGTATTTGCCGACACCGGATGGGAGCCGGCCCGCGTCTATGAGCACCTGCAATGGCTGGCATCGGACAATGTCCTGCCGTTTGCCATCCATGTCGTCTCGGCCGGCAATATCCGGGACGGTCTCCTGCGGGGCGCACGCGGCGAACGCTGGGCGTCCATCCCTGCCTTCACGCGGACGGTCACCCCGGCGGGCACGCGCATCGTCCACTACGAAGAGGACGCTGATGGCGAGAAGCGGCCGGTAGGCCAGCGTGTTCTCGCGCGCGACGAGGTCGCGATCGGCATGATCACGAGGCAATGCACGACCGAGTATAAGCTCGAGCCAATCCGACGCCATGTTCGTATTCTGGCCGGTCTCTCCGGCCTGCGCGCGCCCGGCTACCCCGTCGTCGAACAGTGGATCGGGATCTCGACCGACGAGGCGATTCGGATGAAGCCGAGCTTTCAGGCCTGGCAGGTCAATCGCTGGCCCTTGCTCGAAAAGCGGATGAGCCGCTCCGATTGTCTGATCTGGTTGCGCCAGCACGGCTATCCGATCCCCCCGAAAAGTGCGTGCCTCGGCTGTCCGTTCCATTCGAATGCCCGCTGGCGTCAGATCCGCGATGAGGACCCGGCCGGATGGGCCGACGCCGTTGAGGCAGATCGCAGTATTCGAACGGGCTTCCGCGGCATGCGCGCCGAGCTCTATCTCCATCGATCCTGCGTCCCGCTCGATCAGGCCGACCTGTCCGACGACAGCGGGCAGCTCGACCTCTGGCCTCTCGAATGCGAAGGCATGTGCGGTGTCTAGCGCCCGCTTTTCCGAGGTCTGTTTCCGGACGATCCAACGGTCCGATCTCAATCTGCTCCTGATGGAGTGGGAACATCGCATGGGCCCGGTTCGGCTACCGAACCATGGCTGGTCGCATGGTCTGTTTCACGGCGATGTTCCGGTCGCCGTTGTGGCGACCGACCGGCTGATCCGCGAGCGAGTGGCTGGGTTCGACCGGACCGAGGCCATCGAACTGTCCCGCCTTGCTGCAGCGCGACCGGACCTGTCCCGCGTCGCCTTGCGCCTTTGGCGCGCCTTCGTCTTTCCGGCGATCTGCGCGGAAGGCGGATATGGCTGGGCTGTCAGCTACCAGGATGCTCTTGTGCATACCGGAAACCTCTACCGCTTCGACGGCTGGATGATGATTGGCCGTTCACGTAGTGGCGTCGACAAGCGAACGGCAAGGCAGGGTCGCAGCAAGGTTATCTGGGGCTGGTGCGACGATGCCGGCCTGCGAAATCGCCGCGCCCAGCCCTGACACAACCCGAGACCGAATGGCCGTCCCTCACCAGGGGGCGGCTTTTCGCCGTGACGGTTTGATGAGGTCGAGGACATCCCGGCCGGCCGTCGCGGAGAATTGTCATGACCATCCACCAGCCAAGCCCCTCCCGCTACAAGCACGACATCAACGCCGCATTGAATACGGCCGGCGGCCACCTCAGTATCGGGCGCGGCGGCTTCACGCTTCACTATGGCAACAGCGCCCGTCTATCCGGATACGATATCGAGCCCATCAAGGCCGAGTGTATCGCAGCCGGCCTGCCTGTCATCGACAGCCTGGCCGCGCCATTCGACGCCGTTGCCGAACTCGCCATTCGTGGACCGATGATCGCCGTGGGCCGAGACCCAGACCCCAAGCCATTGCATAGCCTGTCATTCGCGTCATTGCAGGCAATTGCGCGCAACTATGCCGAAGCTGGCGCCGAGGTCTGGAACGTCCCCGGCATCCAGCCGCCGGGTGATCGGCGCAGCGAGGAACCGGGGTCATGAGCGCGCGTCCCTTGATCGAGCTCTACACCACGATGGAGGAGTTCGAGCACCTCCATGAACGTCACGACCGGACCCGCAGCACCAGCAAGACGGTCGCGGTAGCGCGCGACGCCCTCATCCACATTCTCATGGACCATGCGCACATGGTCGAGGCGCTGCGGCATGTCGGGCAGGTCAAGATCAATGATGCCGGCTAACGGCCGCAGCTCGACCGCGATCGGCGCCCGCGCCGGTGGCCAGCCGGCGCCGCTGGAGCTGCGGAGAGGCCGGCGCCCGAGAGGAAGAGGCGGGCGAGGGGGCTTCGCGACGGGGTTGGAGGTCCGGAGAGAGGCTCCGAACCGCTCCGTCGCGGAGTAACTCACCATGGCGAAGGCCACACCGAAAATCTCTCTGAACCAGTCGGAGAACATCCCCTACGACAGACTGGTGCTCTCCCAGAAGAACGTCCGACGCATCAAGGACGGCGTGACGATCGAGGATCTTGCCGAGGATATTGCGCTACGCGGCGGGCTCATCCAGAGCCTCAACGTCCGCCCCTTGCGCGACGAGAACGGCGAGGAGACCGGGCAGTATGAGGTGCCCGCTGGCGGCAGGCGCTTTCTCGCTCTCGGCATACTCATCAAGCAGAAGCGCATGGCGAAGGACCAGCCGACGCCCTGCATCGTCAACCGCAAGGAGACGACCTCGGCCGATGATGACTCGCTCGCCGAGAACATGGCGCGCGAAACCCTGCATCCGCTTGATGAGTTCCGGGCCTTCAAGGTTCTCTTCGACCAGGGGCTCGGCGAGGAGGAAATCGCTGCCCGCTACAAGGTGGCGCCGGCGACGGTCAAGCAGCGCCTGCGTCTCGCCGACGTCTCGCCCAAGCTCCTCGATCTCTATGGCAAGGGAGAGCTCAAGCTCGAGCAGGTCAAGGCGTTTTCCATCACGTCCGACCATGCCCGGCAGGAAGACGTCTGGGCCACCGTGTCGCGCTCGACGGTGCAGGAGCCGTATTACATCAAGCGGCTGCTCACCGAGACCGCGGTTCGCGCCGATGATCGCCGCGCGGTCTATATCGGCGCCGCCGCATATGAAGCGGCCGGCGGCATCATCCTGCGCGACCTCTTCCAGCAGGATGGCGGCGGGTGGTTCCAGGACCCGGCGCTGCTCGAAAAGCTGGTGCTCGACAAGCTCGAGGCGGATGCCGAGGCGGTCCGGGCCGAAGGCTGGAAGTGGGTCGTCTCGGCCATCGACTTCGGCTACGGCCACACCTCGGGCATGCGCCGCGTCTATGGTGAACCGGCCGAACTGAGCGAAGAAGAGCTCGCCCGGCAGGACGCGCTGCAGGAAGAGTATGAAAAGCTCGACGCCGAATATGCCGAGTCGCCGGACTATGACGAGGAGACCGAAAAGAAGCTCGCAACGCTTGGCGATGCGATCGATGTCTTCAACGACCGGCCCGACATCTACGATCCGGACGAGGTCGCCCGGGCCGGCGCCTTCGTTACCCTCGATGCTAATGGCGAGCTTCGCATTGAGCGTGGCTTCGTTCGTTCCGAGGACGAGGCGCCGGTCGACGAAGACGTTGCTGATGTTGAGGCTGCCGCCGGCCATGCCGACGGCGACCGCAATGTCGGTGAACGGCCCGGCGCCAATGGCGCCGCAGTGTCGTCTGGCGACGACGAGGAAGACACGATCCGGCCATTGCCGGACCGGCTCATCCTCGACCTCACCGCCCATCGGACATTGGCGCTGCGCAATGCCCTGGCCCAGGACCCCGACACCGCCTACGTCGCGGTCCTGCACGCCCTCGTGCTGCAGGTATTCTTCCACAACACGTCCGACACCTGCATCGGCCTGACGGTGAAGAATGCCAGTTTCGGTCAGGTTGAAGGGTTAGGCCAGAGCATCTGGGCCAAGGAGATCGATCAGCGGCACGAGAACTGGGGCAAGGACCTGCCCAAGTCTCCCGACGATCTCTGGCCGTTCCTCCTCGCTCTCGATCCTGCCAGCCGGCAGGCGCTGTTCGGCCATTGCGCCGTGCAGGGACTCAACGCGGTCATCGAACCGTGGGCCAAGCGCCCGGGCGCGATCGCCCATGCCGACGAGATCGCGCGCACGATCGGCTTCGACATGGCGGAAGCGGGATGGCAGCCCACGCCGGAATCCTATCTCGCCCGGGTGACCAAGCGGCGCATCCTTGAAGCCGTCCGGGAAGCATGCGGCGAAGAGCAGGCCTACCTCATGGAAGATCAGCCCAAGGCGAAGATGGTGACCGAAGCTGCCCGTGTGCTCAACGGCACCGGCTGGCTTCCCGAGGTGCTCCGGCTCGATGATCTTGTTGACGTCGATGCGCCGCAGGATGCCGATGCGGACATCATCGATGAGAGTGCCGAGCTCCCAGCCTATCTGAGCGACGGCGCCGAGCAGGACGATAGCGCCGATCCTGCCGAGACGATGCAGGCGGCCGAGTAACGGCTGTTTCCACCAACCACCCCGAGGCCCGGCCACAGCGCCGGGCCTTTCTCATTTCCGGACAAGGAGAACAGTATGTCCGCGCAGCAGATTTTCGCCGAGGCGCCCCTGGGCAGTCTCATCGCCTATTCCAACAATGTCCCGAAGCCACCGGCCCGCTTCACAAAAAAGCTTGCGGCCTGGGAACGCAACAACGGCACCGGGCGCCTCGTGCGCAAGGAACCCGCCCGCGAGCGTCCGACCTATTCCAGCCCGCCCTGCTTCACCCTGCACGAAGGGGATTTCGGCTCGGGCGGGATCATTCTGGTGACGGTGATGCGCACCTACACCACCGACAGCGATCTGACCTTCCGGGTGATCGAACGCCCGAAGGTCGGGCAGGTCCGGGTCATCCAGAATGTCGGCGACAATATCGAGCTTCTGCATCTCGCCGAGAACCGCGAAGCCGCCGAGCTCTGGGTCGCCAAGGCCGGCTACAGCCGGGCACGCCTCGAAGACGTCACAGCCGACGAGGTCAGCGCCGACGTGGTCGAGGGGCGCGCCGCCGCCTGACGCCTCATCCCATCCGCACCGTTCCGCCCGGCATCGCCCCCGCGATCGCCGGGCGCTTTTCTTTCATGGAGATCATCATGTTCGACTGGACCAAATCCTGCTCCTATGACGATGCGCAGAAGCGTCGTTTCCACGCCACGGCGCGTTCGCGCCTCAAACAGCTCGCCGCCGCGCTGCGCCTGCCGCCCGGCACATTCGAAATCCGCTCCAATCGAGGCGGAATCGCTGTCTCGGGCGAAGTCACCCTGCACCACGACAGGGCCTATGTTCAGGTTGGCCAGTTTGGTCTTTCCTCTGGCCACGGGATCCTGATCCGCACCTGTGACGGCCGGCGCGACTATACCGGCGGCGCCAATCACTTCGCGGCGCTCTCGCTGCTCGACGACATTCCGGCTCTTGCCGCCACGGTGCATGCCATCACCGGTGTCGGTCAGACAGCGACCGGCACGGTTGCCCACGCCGCATGAATTGACCCGTCAAAGAGAGCCCGGACCGTTGCCGGGCTCTCCTTTCCCATTCCAGATTGCGATGGAGGTTGCCATGCCGATCTACCGGCTCGGGTCGAACGAGCTTGTCCACGCGCCCGGCGTCGTCGCCTGGGCCATCAATGGCTATCATTTCAAGCGGGATCGCGCCGTGCTGCGCCGCGTCATCGTCGATGGCTGGCCCGGCGTTCCCGACAACGCGGCGCACCAGCTCCTGTCGGGCGCTGGCGCCCTACCATGTCGATGGCGACACGGTGGTCTTCACGATCGACGACTCCGCGCCAGCCACGCCAGTTGCCGAACGCCCTTCGTCAATCGATCACGGTTCTGCCTGTTGTGGCGATCCCGAGGATTTCCGGGTTCAAGTCCTCGACCAGACCGGCGCAGCACATGCACTCGACCCGCGCCTTGATCTGCGCAACCACAGCCCGACTGGATTCGCCTGGGGTTATAGCGGTTCGGGGCCGGCGCAACTCGCGCTCGCCATCCTCTGCCACGCGCTCGACTCCGACGAGCGCGCATTGGATCTGTATCAGGCGTTCAAGGACGCCATGATCCTGCCGCTCGATCGCCAGCGGCCCTGGCGCCTCACGACCCACGACGTCCTCAAATGGGTTCGCAAGTATCCCTCGACATCGACGACCGACTGAAACAGCTGCGCAACCGAGGAGGCAGAAGAGGGCCGGCGAGGGGGCGAGTCTGCGTGGCGTCGAGAGAGAGGGCCACGGGCTCGCCCCCTCAAGCTTATAGGAGATTGACCATGTCCAACCCCGACAAGGATGCGCCGGCCTACACCCAAGTTGACGACTTTGTCGCCCGATATCTCAGGGAGGAAGCCGAGTATCGTGAGCTGGCCGCCCGGCTCGATCCCGCCAACAAGGCGGTCCTGTTTGACGCACTTTCGACCAATGGCGTTTCGCAGGTCGTCGTCACCTTCGACGGCTATGGCGACAGCGGCCAGATCGAGGAAATCGAAGCCAGGGCTGGCGATGATAAAGTCGACCTTCCCGATCTGTCGGTGACGCTCACCCTTGCCCAGTCGGGCAGCACCAAACCCGTAAGCAAGGCCATGTCGCTCGCAGAGGCAATCGAATCGATGGCCTACGACTTCCTGGAGCGAACGCATGCGGGCTGGGAAATTAATGACGGCGCCGACGGTGAATTCGTCTTCGATGTCGCCAGCCGCACGGTCACGCTCGACTACAACGAGCGCTACAGCGCTTCGAACAACTTTAATTACGAGTTCTGAGGGAGGCGATGATGGCACATCCATATCACCACGCGCTCTCCTCGGTGAAGAAATGGGCGGAACGGTCGACGACTATCTGCCCATCCATAGCTGGTTCGATGCGTCCAAGGAGATCACCGCCGATTTCCGGCACCGGGCCCTGCGGCACCATGCGGAAGGAATCTTCATGGCCGAGACCATCTTCGGTCCGACCATCACCCTTTCAACCGGCCGCGTCATCCCGACCCGTTGGGTCGGTGAGCAGCATGTCCGTGAGGATCTCGGCTTCATTCCGAGCTTCGCCGACTGGGTCAAGGCTATCCGGCCGATGCCCTGGATGGGACGGGCGCAACGTATCGAGCATGAAGTCGATCCTTTCCTGGCAATGGCGAAGACGGAGACGGCATAGCCATGATCGGCACCGCCTCCAAATCCACGTCGGCGCTTCCTGGCGCGACGTCGTGCGCGCCGCGTCCCGCCGGCTCACTCCGGCGGCACACCATGACCCCGCCAAGCGGGCGCTCCGCAAGGTGTTTTACCGCGAGATGATGAAACACCACCAGGACGCCCAGCAACTCGCCGACCGCTTCCGGCTCTGACGCCGGACATCTCCCCACCATCCGCGCCGTGACCCGGTCGCGCCCCTGGGCGCGGCCGGTTCGCGCGCGCCCAATCGAGGACAGTTCAATGACAACCGACCAACCCTTTCGCAAGACGTTTCCGGGCGTCGCCACCGGGAAGAAAATGTTTGAACTCCTCAATCCCGGCGCGGACCTGCCGATCGAGCAGCGCATCGACGGCACGGCCTATGCCGGTGCCTGGTTCGAGATCACCCAGGCCGACTACGCCTTCATGCTCGACATCCTGCCGCCGCTCTTCATGCGCACCGGCATGTTCGGCATGTCTGAGTTCAAAGCCGGCAACGTCACCTCAGTGTTCTTCGGGATCACCATTCACGGCCGGCGCCGCTGGTTCCACGGCTTTTGTGACATGAGCGACCGTTTCGCTCCGGACCGCATGCGCGCGGCCATCATCGCCTTCGAATGGCACGCTTTCGACAGCATGACCCGCGCCGAAAAACTCGAGGCCATCTGGATTCTCACCCCCGACGATTTCAAGGGAACTGCCGAAGGCGGCGATGCTGCGGCTTCGATTCCGCACCAGCGAGACGAACGGGCCATCATCTTCGACCATGGAGAGCATGGCACGGTCACAAGGCCGCTCGACGATCTCACCGACAATGAGATTGCCGACCTCCTGCGACCCTTCACCAAGGGAGAGCAGCGATGACACCGCCCGGCAAGATGCGTCAAGTCCGGCAGAATATCGAAGCCTTCGGCCAGCACCTGTTCCAGGTCTTCGGCGATGCCGAGACCTCCGGCTTCACCTACACCATCGGTAATGCCGAGCACGGCCTGCCCGAACTTCTGATGATCGGCGACTTTCCGGCCCATATCAGCGCGGCTCTGCTCAATGATCTTGGCGCGAAGATGCGCGAGGACGGCCGTCCCCTTGCACTGGGCCTGGTCGACATCGGATGGTCGGTGCCGGTCAAGATGCGCATTGCCGGTCCGGCTGCCCGCAGCCGTTTCACCATACAGGCGGGCCAATATTTCGGGCATGAGACCTACGGCGTGCTCCAGGTCATGGTTTGTGACCCAAACGGCAAGTTCCCCGGCGAGGACGGGTGCGATCCTCGCTACGACGTCGAGCGTCCATAATGCGCTAGCCTCACGCATTCCCCACCAGTCGCCATAGCAACGCCAGCATGCCGCTCCCGCGCGCGGCAGCGCGCGCCTGCGTCGTGTCGAGGGAGAGGAGGGCCGGGGAGGGGCGGGCTGCGGCCGGTCGGGGAGAGGCCGCCGCGCGCCCGTTCCCTCAACCCTCGCGGAGCACCACTATGCCCAATCATGTCACCCATCGCGTCGTCATCACCGGCCCGGCCGAGACGGTCGCCCAATTCAAGAACACCTTCATCGTCACGACCAGAGACCGGGACGACGACGGCGTCGACCGCGAATTCACCCGTCTGGACTTCGAGGTTCTTGTGCCGATGCCCGAAGCCATCCGGAACACCGAGAGCAGCTCGACCGTGTCCGACGGGCTGCTCATTCTCGGCCGCCCCGCTATTCGCGACGATTTCGGCCTGGCGAGAACCTGGCAGGAGCAGCTCGATCTCTATCTGTCCTATGCCTGGGTCAGGGAAGCCGGCGTGACCGATTTCGAAGGCCTCAAGAGCCTCCTGCTCGCACGCAGTCCCGGCTGCCTGGAAAAGGCCAGGCACGCCGTCGAGGCCTACGACAACTATGGCCACACGTCGTGGTACAGCTGGTCGCTCGCCCATTGGGGCACCAAGTGGAACTCCTACGATTTCGAGATGGTCAGCGACGGGGATGACCGCCTTGAATTCCTCTTCAACACCGCCTGGTCCTCGCCTGAACCCATCTTTGCCGCACTCGCCGGCCGGCCCGAAGCTCATGGCCTGACGATCACCGTCCACGGGTTTGATGAAGGCTGGAATTTTGCCTTCGTCGGATCGATCCGCAACGGTCATTATCTTGGCGAATATGTCGAGGCGTCCGAGGCGCTTTACCAGCAGGTCTACGCTCGTCCGGCCCCCGCCGAAGACTGACACAAGCCGCGGCTGGATCGCCCTCAGCCGGGCCCACCCGGCTCATCCTCGCGTCCCTCACCAGAGGAAACCATCATGTTCACGTTCCCGCTTTCTGCGGTGCGCGCCGTTATCGCGCGTGGTCAGGCCGATGCACGCGTCAATGGCGGCTACCGCAATCCCCATTTCGGTCTGGCTCCCGGCAAGGACGAGGAGCCAGGCCTTTGGCTGGTCGGCGATCATGGAGTCTATGTGATGTCCAATGGCCATATCGCCGAAGGCGACCGGGCCATGGTCGTCTATGCCGACCAGTGCAATCCGAACATCGACCCGGATTGGTACGACTACAAGGCGCATCACTTCGGCGGCGACGATGACGTCGTCTTTCTCGCCGCCGATGAAATTCTCATCCTGGCCGATAAGCGCCCAGACGCAACCCATCTGCGCATCGATCTCAGCGCCAGCAGCGTCTTCATCGCCGTTGTCGCCAAACCCTGACGCCGCCCCGCCTCGCGCGGGGCTTTTGCATTTCCACCAAGGAGATTCAGCCATGCCGAACTTCACCATAGAAACGACCTACCGCCTGCCGATCTATCGGCACGGGACCTATTCCGCCGAGACCCCGGAGGCGGCCTGTCGCCTGGCGATCGAGGATGAGGATTGGGACGAGGGCAAACAGGACTATGAGTGTGCCGGTGAAACCTATGTGACCGGCATCTGGTCTGGCACGGACGCCGCATATTGGGGCGACGCCATCACCGTGCCTCCCCACTTCGATGAAACCGTGCAACGCAAGGCCGGTCATTTCGAGCTTCTGCTCGGACTGCTCAAGATCATCGTGGCCGACGCGCAGGCGAGCCGGCCGACCACGCCGGAATGGCTTACCAAGGCCAATTGGGCGATCGCTCTTGCTCACGCCATCCTCGACGGGGCCAGGGGTCCCACCTCGGAGGATGACGCTCCGCGCTTCCCGCACGTGATTGCCGCGATCGATGAAACCCGGGTCCGAGAGATGCTGCCCGGGATCGTTCACGATCATCGTGCCGAGTTCGGCGACCTTCGCGCAGATGATGTCAGCGACCAGGATATTCATTTGGCCTGCAAGGAGACCGCCGCCTCGACCGACCTGTCACGAGAAGTCTGGAACGCCACGTTCCAGACAGGTCTCGTTGCGCTCCGCCGTCATCATCGGATTGCGACGGGCCCCACCGCTGGAGGAGAATGAGATGGCCATTCCCGACCACGCCCGCGCCAATTTCCACACGCTTCTGCGCGCCGCCGGAGACGGCAATCTGGCGCTCATGGAATGCCTCGACGCGCAATGCGGTGAGATCTGCTACGTGATCTGCGCCGTCGGGCGCGACGGCTCTGACATTGTGATGACGCCCTTCGGCCACCTGGCCGATGGCAACCCCTACGATGCCTATCTCCCGCCAGATCCTGACGATCCCACCGGCTTCCTGCCGGCGACGGCGCCCGCCGACACGAACTGAACCCTCCAACTCAAACCGCGAACAGCCCGGCCTCGCGCCGGGCTTCGCTGTTCAAAGGAACAAGCAATGGCCGACTATCATTCTCCAACGGTGGTAACGCCACTCATTCCGCTTGCCGCTATAACCGCCCTTGAACTGCTGGTTCTGGAGGCCGTCTTTGATAGCGAAATCGATACAGATGGCCGCTGTATTTACCTCTTCAGCGAGACAGGACCAAACGACACGATCAGCCTCGATCGCGGAGAATTGGCCTCCGCAATCGAGACATCCGACGATCCGTCCCCCAGCACGGCAAAGACCTATCTCACCGGAAAGCTCGACCAGGCGAACCTCGAGGGCGGCCCACAGGACCAATATCTCGACATTGATATGTCTGGGACATCCTGGGCGTTCATTCTCCAGGATATCGTCCGGCGCTCGACGGCACTCGACGAAATCGTCGTCACCACGTCCTTTACCTGCAGCAAGATGCGGCCCGACGGCTTCGGCGGCGCCGTGACCCTGATCACCGCGGAGACGATTTCCGGAAAATCCACGACCGACATGTTGGACGAGCTGCAATCCGACGCAGAGGACAACGACGGGACCATTGCCAAACCCGATGCAGCAGCATCGTCACCGCAGCTGCTCGAAACCGCTCTGTGCGTCTGGGAAGCAATGCTCGATCTTCGAGCCGCCCATGACGACAACCCCGCACGAAAGCCTGGCATTCGCGCGATGATGACGGTCTGGGAGGAATTGGGCTCGGTCAGCATGCGTCGCTACGCCATTCAGATCGCGGACTTCGCCCTCGACGTCCATACCGATCTCAGTGACGAGATCGATGCCGGTTTCTGGTCCTACGACTTCGAGTTCATACCGGCGCTCGTCGAGAATCTCGACTGGACCATTCACGGCCCGGAACGGCACGGCCAGCCGGAAATCTTCCTCACATCCGTGCTCGACACGCTTCGCAGCAGACAATAGTCTGTGAATACTATATGGCCCGGGAGGTGGATCATGGACCAGCGGACACGCGCGGCGTTCGAGCGCCTCCTTACGATCGCGCACAGCGACACCGGACAGGCGCGCCGGGTCGCCGATTTCATCCTCGCCTGGTGGAATCCCTACAGCCTCGGTCGGTTCGACATCACCGACGTGTTCACCCTCGACCGCGCTATTGCCCAGGATATGGCGACGGTCTTTTCCCACATGGCCAATCTCTCCAATGCCGAGCACCCGGTCGAATATCGCGCCGAGATCGAAAAGCTCATCGCGTTCTGGCGCCCCGATGTGTGGGAGCAATCCAAGGCAACGGCCTGACCGGGGTCACCGGGCCGGCAGCGGCGGCATGTCGCCCTGGGCGACACGCCAGATCCAGCTGTCGAAATCGGGCCGCGCCGCAACCATCTCGTTCAATTCGGCCTCATAGGCATCGTCCGCGCTCCCCGGAACGATATAGAGTGCCAGCGGCTTCGGCTTGCGTTGCATGAGCAGCGCTGCGACCATCGGCTGGTCGGACGGCAGGCCATAACGCAAGCCCTTGATGCTTTGCTCGCGCAGTTTGGCGAGCGCGCCGACCAGGCGCTCCTCATGCACGGATTCATAGGGAATCCAGTTCTCTGTCACCATCATCAGGGCGATCTCTTCGATTGCCGCAAGCCCGGCGTCGTTGACCCCGAAGGTCGCGATGGCGACGAGATGGGCAGCATCATTGGCGCTCCACAGCGCCAGCTCAATCTCGAAGCGCGCCTTGAGACTCTGCCAGCCCTTGTCGTCGAGCAGCAGTGGAAAGCCGGGCATGTGCTTGACGACGACCCGGTGACCGCCCCGCGCCGCCTGAAACTCCTTGATCTCCCCCACCAGCACCATGAGCCGTCGCGGCCCGGTCTTCTGTGGCAGGATCGCTCTCAAGGCGGCCGCTCGCCGCTCCTCGATCGCAGCCTTGCTCGACGCGCGAAACGGCTCGGGCAGCAGCAGGACCTCGCTCAGTGGCGCGCCCTTGACGACCATCGTCTTGGCGGCCTCGATCAGATGCCAACGCAGGTTCCACCACTGCCGCTTGCCCGACCAGACCGACGTCCGCTTGGTCAGACCCGCTTCATTCCAGAGGAAATGCAACAGCGCCCGCAATGACAGTCGCCGCGCCTCACTCTTCACCGAGCTCGCCTCAGACGCCCCGGGTGTCGGCGGTGCCCGGCTTCCGGTTCGCGACAGGCTGAACTCCAGCCGTAACGCCGCCTGACCGGTCTCCGGGTCGAGTCGGATCGCATTTCCCATCAGCGGCCCGAGCCCTGACAACTCCAGCGGCGGTTCATAGGAATCGCATTCCGGATCATGCAGGCCGCCGGTCAGCGGCATGCGCTTGATCACATGCTGATCGCCGATACGCGCTACATACATCGCAACGCCCGGCTGGCGGCACAGACATAGCGGTCGCACACGGTCGCGATGGGCGGCAGCAACGGCGGCCGTCAGATCTGGATCGGCCTCATCGAGAACAACGCCGCCGATCTCGAATCTGCGCATCGCGCTCCTTCCCTTCGAAAACCAGCAGCCAACCCGCCGAAGGCGAGCTGCGCAACCCGTCAAATCCGAGGGGTTGCCGGCACGGCACGACGTCTCGGCGCGCCGGGTGCGAGCGGGCCGGAAAGGGAGAGGAGGGCGGGGTCGGGGCAGCCGGTCCGGTTGAGAGAGAGGCCGCCGGCTCGCCCCACTCCGCTCTCTCCGGAGAAATCCCATGTCACTGTCCCAACCCCAGACCCGTGTCGCAACCCTTGTCCCAGAGGATCGCCGTCCCGAATTCCTACCCGAGCTGTTCGGCCTGCAATTCCTCATCATGGCAGAAAATACGCTCTATTATATGATGGAGTGGCTGAGCCCCGAAGACTATGGCGGCGGATTCTGGGACTTTTACGAGCTCGATGGAAAGCCGCTCTACCTAGTGCCTCCGAAGAAGCCGCGCTATCGCATAATTTGTCGAACCAACGACTATTCGGGCGAGGTGACGACGGATGCGGCAGGCATCATCGCCACCCTCTTCACCTTCTCGCACCTCTCCATAAAGTTCGAGTCCAGTCGCATGGCGGAGGGCTATCATCGGCTATTCAGCTACGCTGGCGATCATCTGGAAGCCTCGCAGATCTTCCAGGCCATCGACTGACACGATCCCCACGCCCCGGCGACCGTCGGGGCGCTTTTTTTGCCAACGGCGCGAGAGACGCCGACGCGTGCGAGCCCGGCATTGACGCCCCCGGCGAGCACCGTCGGCCGCCGAGCGCTCGCGGTCGAGAGGCAGAGGCGGGCCGGGAGGAGGCGGTTCCCGCGGCGGAGGAGAGAGCGCCCCGCGGACCGCCCTCCACCTGGCTCTCCACGGATCATCCCCATGACCCCCATCTCATCCACCGGCTCGCTCGCGGCCGTTCGCCACCAGCCGGAACCCTTGCCCGGTGCCTCACGCGCCACGCAGATCCTCGTCGCCGCCGGCGAGCTGCTCGCCTGTCTCGCCCGGGGCGAGGCGATTAGCAGCTCCACCCTGCGCGGCGTGATGATCGAGGCCTTCGGCGGCAGCGACGCCGAAGGCTATTGGCTCTGGAAGGACGCCTATGAGGCCACTGAGATCGCGCAGGTTCTCTTCATGCGCCGCTTCGGGCCCGCCATCCTCTCCCAGTCCGGAACCCTGCGGGCAGCGCTCGGCATGATTTCCCGCGTCGCCGACCTCGGGCCAACCCACACGCGGCGCAGCGAGGAGAGCCAAGCCCTGCAGCAGCTATCGACGCCCCTCCCGCTCGCCTTCGTCGCCACGCGCGCCGCGGGCATGCTGGTCGACGACATCGTCCTCGAACCTTCGGCCGGCACCGGCATGCTCGCATGCTTCGGCGCGGTTGCCCGCTCCCGCCTGGTCCTCAACGACTATGCCGAAACCCGCGCCGATCTGCTCAAGGCCGTCTTCCCGGAGGCGCCGGTCACCCGCTTCGACGCCGCCCATATTCATGACTGGCTCGATGCCGCAATCCGCCCGACCGTCATCGTGATGAACCCGCCCTTTTCGGTGGGCGCCCATGTCGAGGGCCGCGTGACCGACGCCGCATGGCGACACCTGACATCGGCCTTTGCCCGTCTCGCGCCGGGCGGCCGCCTGGTCGCCATCACCGGAGCCAACCTCTCCCCCGACAATCCGGGCTGGCGCGACGGCTTCCTGCGGCTTCAGGCCGAAGGCCACCTCGCCTTCAGCGCCGCGATCGCCGGCCGCGTCTATGCGAGACACGGCACGACGGTCGAAACCAGGCTCACCGTCATCGACAAGATCCCGGCATCCGATCCCGACCAGCTCGTGACCTCGCGCGGTGTCGCCCCAAACCTCGAAACCTTGCTCGACTGGATCATGGACATCCCGCCGCGCTCGCCATCGACGGCCGCCAATTCCATTGGCGCGCTGTCGAACGGGGTCATGCGCGCTGTCGCGGCGAAAATGGCCACCAGCAAGGCAGCCGGAACCATGCGCCCGGCGGCAATCGCGACCAGCAGGAAGGCCTCGCGGCCACGTCCGACCTCGGTGAGAACCGGGCGGGACGACCCCGCGCCGCTGCCGGTTCCTTATCGCCCGATCGACAAAACCGAAGAGCCGGGCGCCTCGCTGACCGACACGATCTACGAACCGTATGGCGCCCAGGCCATCGAGATCGCGGGAGCGCAACCCCATCCCTCGCCGCTTGTGCAATCTGCGGCCATGGCCTCGGTCAGCCCCCCGCTGCCGACCTATCGGCCGGTCCTGCCAGAGCGCGTCGTCACCGAGGGCTTGCTCTCCGACGCCCAGCTCGAAAGCGTCATCTATGCCGGCGAGGCCCATAGCCAGCATCTGCCCGGTCGCTGGAGCGTCGACAAAAGTTGGGACGTCGTGCAGCTCGCCAGTGACGACGCTGCCGACACGGTCCAATTCCGCCAGGGTTGGTATCTCGGGGACGGCACCGGCGTCGGCAAGGGCCGCCAGATCGCCGGCATCATCCTCGACAATTGGTGCCAGGGGCGCCGTCGGCATCTGTGGTTATCGCGCTCGACCGAGCTGATCGAGGACGCGCAGCGCGACTGGTCAGGTCTCGGGCAGGAAAAGCTCCTGATCCAGCCGCTCTCCCGCTTCAAGCAGGGCAAGCCGATCCTGCTCAACGAGGGAATTCTGTTTTGCACCTATGCGACGCTGCGCTCGGATGAGCGCGAGGGCAAGGCCTCGCGGGTCCAGCAGATCGTCGATTGGCTCGGGGCGGATTTCAACGGGGTCATCATCTTCGACGAAGCCCACGCCATGGCCAATGCCGTCGGCGGCAAGTCCGATCGCGGCCAAGCCGCCGCGTCGCAGCAGGGCAGGGCGGGGCTGCGCCTCCAGCATGCGCTGCCCGAGGCGCGCATCGTTTACGGCTCGGCCACCGGCGCCACCGAGGTCGATGATCTCTGCTACGCGCAGCGTCTTGGCCTCTGGGGTGGCGCTGACTTCCCCTTCTCTGCCCGGGGCGAATTCGTCGCGGCGATCGAAACCGGCGGTGTCGCAGCCATGGAGGTGCTCGCCCGCGATCTCAAGTCGC